>ONRO01000013.1 GCA_900320235.1 uncultured Eubacteriales bacterium | reverse complement strand
TTCAAAAGAGAGGAACCTTAAGAGGAGGGGCCAAAGCCCTTCCTCTTGTGGTTCCTTTCTTTTGGCGCGTTTCCGTAAGGGAACGCCATACGCTGAAGCAGCCGTCAGAAAGAGCGAGGCAGAAGCGTAACAAACTTCCCGAATTTTCACACAAAACTGACCGTAGACTTCTGTTGCACTCCCGTGGTGTAAACAGATTTCTATTCATAACTTGTTGTTAACGCTGGCGAACGCATTTGTATGTATAAAATACTTACGGAGTTTTCAGGCAGAAATGATATCAGCAGTTCAGGCTCAAAAAAGCATGGGTGTGCCCGAGTAAAATTTTTTTGAGGCTATAAAAGACGTAAATCAAGTGCCGTGGCAGCCCAGGGGCACTTTCTTCGGGCGCATCACGACAACGTTTTTTTATATTGACAGTGCTTTTATAATAGTATATAATTTATTTACTTTATTCAATACTGCCACCGGGTAGGAGTGCTTTGCACCGCTCGCATATCATCAGGTCTCAGAAGATATGCGCACGGTGCTTTTTTAGGAGGTCAGAATGTTCGCTTTTTTTAAAAGTATCTCAAAAACTGAAGCTTTGTTATGGATTATTTCTTCAGCTTCGATTTTTCTTTCAGCTGTCTTGTCCGGCAGCATGGATTATCTGTCTGTAATTTCATCTCTGATCGGCGTCAGCTCACTGATTTTTATTGCTAAAGGTCATTACTACGGACAGGCTCTTATGATCATTTTTGCAGTACTTTACGGAATCATCTCAATAGGACAGAAATACTACGGCGAAGCCTTTACATATCTGGGAATGACCGCACCATCTTCCTTTTTTACAATGATCGTATGGATAAAACACCCGTATAAAAACAGCGATACTGTGGAAATACTCAATATCCCGAAGCTCAGACTAATGCTTATTCTTGTGCTTACTCTTATCATCAGTGCTTCAGCTTATTTCCTTCTGGAAGTTCTCGGCAATGCACAACCGGAAATCAGTACTGTTTCTGTCGCTACAAGCTTCTGTGCTTCGGCTCTTATGTTTTTCAGAAGTCCTTACTATGCTCTCGCTTATGCTGCAAATGATATTATTCTTATCATTCTCTGGGTGATCGCGTCTTTTTCAGACTATTCCTGTATTCCTGTCGCAGTATGCTTTATAGCCTTCTTTCTTAATGATATTTACGGGTTTTACAGCTGGAATAAAATGAAAACTTTACAGAATTCCGACTAATGATAATTGTCATATAAACATAACAGATACAGAAAAAGAGCTGTCGCATATGCAAAAAATAAATGCATTGCGACGGCTCTTTTTGAATTTATGTTCTCAGACTATCAGTATATTAAGGACTTTCTCAGCTTGCCAGCTTGTCTTTTATTTTGCCGAGTTTG
This sequence comes from uncultured Eubacteriales bacterium, assembly GCA_900320235.1. Taxonomy (GTDB): domain Bacteria; phylum Bacillota; class Clostridia; order Oscillospirales; family Acutalibacteraceae; genus UBA1213. The sequence continues at coordinate 12,295 of ONRO01000013.1, read as the reverse complement.
TCAGTGATTTTTCCGAAAAGATTTTTTACAGCCTCGCTTCCCTCTTTTGAGGTAATATATTCAACTGCGGCTTTCAGTGCTTCTCCTGTGATATTATTCGTTCTGCAGACAACAGCTCCGTCCTTTGATTCCGCAGACAGAAGGCTGACTGTTATTCCGGCTGTGTTCCTGATATCAAAGGTGTATTCTGCGTGGAAGCTGATATTATGTCCGGCGGAATTTATACAATGTATATGTTCGTTGTTTTCAAATACCTTTTGAAGCAGAAGATCCAGTATATTGTCAGGAAGCTTCAGCTCGCCTACATATGCATCATATATCTTTGCGCTGACTTCACTTGTACTTTCGTCAATATCATAAATTGCCTTACAGCGTACCGCCAGTGGATTACCCTTGTAATATACATGGGCATATATTTCTACCGGAGCATCCTCATTAAAATATACCATTATCTTTTCAAGGCATGTGCTGCTGACTTCAGGGTTTCTGCAAAGCTTATCATTTGCAAAGGTATTTATCATATCCTGACTCAGCTCAAATTCCTTGCCGAGAGCACCGCCTTTGAGTATCTCCATTGCAATCCCTTCTTCACGCTGAGTAAGTGTGTATTTATCCTCAATATTATCCTGCGTCGCAAGATATACAATAACTGCACTGCATACTATCCCCGCAGCCAGAAGCAAAGCAATAATTGAAAGCATCACCCTTGCCGGACCTGACTTCTTTTTCCTCATATCCTTATCCCCTTATCATATTTTCAGCACAGCAGCTTATTTCAGCTCAGCAATTGTAACTCCTGCTTCGCCCTCACCGAAAGTGCCAAGGCGGAAACTGCGTATGCCCGGATGCTTTTTCAGATGCTTTTGTATTTCTGTCCGAAGTACACCTGTTCCCTTTCCGTGAATTATCGTCAGCTGATGAAGTCCCTGCATCAACGCTCCGTCAATAGCCCTGTCAACGTCGATAATAGCATCAATGGAATTCTGACCTCTTACATCAACTTCGGTGACCGCACTCTGTCTTGTATCACGACGTACTGTCCTTGTGGAGCTTCGCTTCGGAATCTTTACCTTTTCCTGCTTGAGAAGCCGGATATTATCAAGCTTCACTCTCGTTTTGATTATTCCTGTCTGAACAAGCACACTGTCCTTTCCTGTTTCAAGAACCGTGCCCTCCTTATCAATATCAAAAATAAGAACACGATCGCCCTTAACCGGTGCTCTTGGAAGAACATAATCTTCATTGCTCCTGTCATCAACCGGGTCAGCTGCATTTTCCATATTCCTGATATCTGAACGCAGCCTGCTTTTTTCCTCTGCTGAGATTTCCTTTTTCTTTCTTATGGCCTCGATCTCATCAAGAACACCGTAAACCTGATTTCTTGCCTTTGTTATTATGCTTTCAGCCTGTGCTCTTGCAAGCTCCAGCTCGTTTTTCTTATCCTTTTCTGCCTGCGCAAGAATATTCTGTGCTTTTTCAAGCTCCTGCGCTGCCTTTTCACGAAGAATATCCGCCTCCTTGATTTTTTCCTCAAGCTCGCTGCGGTTCTCTTCAAGACGCTTTACTATACTTTCAAATTTTGTGTTTTCAGTCGAAACAAGCTCCTGCGCTCTCTGAACTGTGTATTTATCCATTCCCAGACGTTCAGAAATAGCAAATGCATTTGATCTTCCCGGCATTCCTATCAGCAGTCTGTATGTTGGTCTGAGCGTAGCAACATCAAATTCGCAGCAGCCGTTTTCAACTCCGTTTGTATCAAGAGCAAAGCTTTTCAGCTCTGCATAATGAGTTGTGGAAACTATCTTTGAGCCTTTGCTTCTGAGCTGCTCAAGTATTGCAACTGCCAGTGCAGCACCCTCGACAGGGTCTGTTCCTGCACCAAGCTCATCTATAAGTATCAGGCTTTTTTCATCGGCCTCTTCCATAATGCCGATTATATTCGTCATATGAGCTGAGAAGGTCGAAAGTGACTGTTCGATACTCTGCTCATCGCCGATATCGACAAGTATTCTGTCAAAGACTGAAAGCTCACTGCAGTCTCCTGCCGGAATCATCAGTCCGCACATTGCCATTGCCGAGAGAAGTCCTATCGTTTTCAGCGAAACAGTCTTTCCGCCTGTATTCGGTCCGGTTATCACAAGCGTATCAAAGTCTGCTCCAAGCTCAACATCTGCTGCAACCACCTTATCAGCCGCTATCAGAGGATGTCTTGCCTTTTTAAGTATTATCCTTCCCTCATCATTCATAACCGGAAGGCTTGCCTTCATTGAATATGCAAGATTTGCCTTTGCAAAAATCAGGTCAAGCTCGGTAAGTATACGGTAGCTTTCCTTGATATTATCGCCATATGCTCCTGCCTCTGCGGAAAGCTCTGCGAGTATACGCTCGATCTCAGCCTGTTCCTTTGACCGGAGAACCCTTATATCATTGTTTGCTTCAACAACTCCCATCGGCTCGATAAATACAGTTGATCCGCTTGCGGATGTATCATGCACAAGACCGGGCACAAATGAACGGAATTCTGATTTTACAGGTATTACAAAGCGTCCGCTTCTCATTGTTATAATACTGTCCTGAAGATATTTCTGCATTGATGAAGAATGAATGATTTTTTCAAGCCTCTCTCTTATCTTTGCAGAAGATGCGGCAATTTTCTTTCTTATCATAAGAAGTGCCGGAGAAGCGTTATCTGCTATTTCCTCCTCTGAAAGAATACATGAGCTTATTTTTGTTTCAAGATATTTATTCGGCACAAGTGCATTGAATCGAAGATCAAGTACTGTTTGAATATTCGCACAGCGTCCTCTCCATTCGGTGACCGTCCTGATTGTATGAAGCAAAGACGCTATTCTGAGCAGTTCAAGTGTTGTCAGGACTGCACCTGCTGCCGCTCTTGAAAGAGAGCCTGACATATCATGCAGATTTCCGAAAGCCGGTGTTCCGAACCTGCCGGAAAGGCTGTGTGCATCATAGGTTTCCTGAAGAAGGGTTTTTGCTTCAAACAATCCTCCTGAAGGCTCCAGCGTTCTTGCAAGCTCCTTTGAAGCCTCAAAAGAAGCCTGAGAAGCGAGTTTTTCAAGTATTTTATCAAATTCTATTGCTTTTAAATTTTTATCCATATTATTCCTGTTCCTTTTTTACAGCATTAATACCCGGGAAAATAATTATTCTTTCCATGCTGTTTTTCAGGTCAGATCATCATTTTCCTGAGTATTATTGTTTTCTTCTGTTTTTTCATAACCGTTTTCCGGTTCTGAAGCTTTATTATTCAGACTGTATTTTATCTTCTTATAATAATCGAGTGTTTTAAAGCACCTGTCAGTTATTTTCAGAGTATATATTTCGGCAAGATCGGCAAGGAGATATGTATCCTGCTGTCCGAGCGAAAATGAAAATATCTTTTTCGGGTCCGCAAGCAAAGCTGTCCTTACTGCATTAAGAACGTTTTTATTCACCTCTAATACACTGTTATTCCCGACACAGCTTTTACACCATATACATGAGTTTTCAGTATCGAAATATACCACATCATCTTCATATAATCCGCAGCCCCTGCATCCTACAATATCGGGCATGAAACCGGAGAGTGACATTAGTCTGAGCTCAAACACTGCCTTTATAATAAGCTCATGTTTTTTACTGTTATGAAGAAGATGCAATGAATTGAGCATAAGACTAAGGTATTCGGGATCGCCTGCACCCTCCGGTATCACCTGTATTGCAAGTTCAGCCAGATACTGTGCAAGGGCAAGCTTTTCTATATCGAACATGATATTATAGAAAAACACCTTTGATACAGCTTCATCAAGATTGCTGCTTTTCTTTCCCTCATATACCGAAATATTTGAATAACAAAAAGTACTTGTTGCAGCTCCGTATTTTGCTGAGCTGTTTTTTGTATCCCTTGCAAAGCAGCGGAGAATGCCGTTCTTACGAGTAAGTATTGTCAGCAGTCGTTTTCCGCCTGTCAGCTTCTGCTCTGAAAGCACAATTCCCTCCGTATTCAGCTTCATTTTTTACTTCCCCACCTTTGAAATACCCTGCGGTGCCCGAGGCCTGCTTGTATGCAAGATAATCCTGTATACTTCCCGTACTGCAAAACCTGTTCCATGCATTCAGTTCATTCATAACTGCCATCCCTTCCGTAAAATATCGTCTGCTATAATATATGTTTATTATACCCCGATATTCTGAAAATTATTGCCGCTATTTGAATGAACCTTCAATCCATCTATTTTTTCATTATTCTTGTTCCTATCGCGATAAATGTTATAAATCCGACCACAAGAACCGCTCCGGCAGGCAGTATTACCTGTTCGATTGTTCCGCAAAGGCCGACGAGTCCGCTGAGAAAAGGTGCAAGTGATACAAGAGCAAGTACACGGGCAAAACGTTTTGCATATTCCTTTTTATCTCTGACTTTTGCAGAGTAGAGCCTTCTTATCAGCTTATAATTGCCCATAGCAATCAGTCCGGCATACAAAAGAATTGAGCCTGCAAAAGCGAACATTATTATAGAATAGCCGTATTCCATTTTGCAACACCTCTTTCTCTTTATTATTTAAAATCTGCGTTTTTCAGAACATTCCCTACTCCAGAATTATCAGTTATCAAAATCATTATTATCATATCCAAGGCTTCTCAGAATATTCTCCCTGTTTCTCCAGTCCTCCTTGACCTTTACCCAGATTTTGAGGTTTACCTTGCAGCCAAAGAATTTTTCCATATCCTGCCTTGCATATGTCCCGATCTTTTTCAGCATTGATCCGCCTTTTCCTATAATTATCCCCTTATGCGACTGTCTTTCACAGTATATTATTGCATCGATATCTATTATTCCGGCATTTTCACGTTCCTTCATACGTTCTGTGAAAACCGCCGCACCGTGCGGTATCTCCTTATCCAGCAGGCGAAGAAGCTTTTCTCTTATTATTTCTGATGCAAGAACCCTTTCCGGCTGATCGGTCAGAGTATCCTCATCAAACATAAAACCGCCCTCAGCTGACAAAGCTCTCAGCTCTGTTTTAAGATCTTCAACTCCATCACCGGTCTGTGCCGAGCATGGAACTATCGCTGAAAAATCATATAGCTCCGACATTTCCGCAATCTGAGGTGCAAGCTCAGCCTTCTCCTTGATTGTATCGATCTTATTGATCGCAAGTATCGCAGGAAGACCGAGAGCCTTGAATTTTTCCGCAAAAACCCGTTCACCCTCTGTAATTTTTTTACCTGCCTCCACAACGAGCATACAGGCATCTACGCCTGCAACAGATTCATTTACAGAGCGAAGCATATATTTATCAAGGCTGTTTTTCGGCTTATGAAGTCCGGGTGTATCTATAAAAACCAGCTGAGTATCTTTTTCTGTCAGAACTCCCATTATCCTTGTACGGGTTGTCTGAGGCTTTGAAGACACTATCGCTATTTTCTGCTTTAACATATAATTAAGAAGCGATGACTTTCCGACATTCGGTCTGCCGACTATCGCTACGAATGCACTTTTCTTTTCCATATTTATTCCTTTCCTCCCTTTCTTGCACAGGGAACTGATATTCTGACAGTCTTCTTTTTCAGAAGCCGTCTTTTTCTTTTCTTTTTGCAGGTACAAATTCATGTCTGAGATCAACCGCATACACTGTTTTACTGTTGATCCTGATTATCCTGACGCTGTCGCCCGGCATCAGTCTTACATTCAGTATTTTTGAGACATCCTTTGACAGAAAAAGCGAATAATGCCAGAAAACGGGAATATTCCTGTAAATATTTCCGTAATCGCTCATTATATCTATATATTCCTGACGTATATCTATCCCGGACTTAAAGCTGAAGATCTTCTTACGGCTGGATATTACTGCACCGTCAACAAAGCCGTATTCTTCTTCATCGCCCTTCATCTGCTTTAATCTGTACAAAACGAACAGCAGTGCAAAAAGTCCGACAGCAGCAATAAAATACTGAACATAATGATAATCGCCGACCACCATTGTTATCAGATTCTGATACTCTTCGACCTTTGCCGCAAGCAGTGCAAGGACAGCCCATGAGATGACAACACGGAATATTTCTTTCTTCAGAATATCCTTTTTTAATGCATTTATATATTCCATTGTCACCATATCCGGCTTGAGAAGCGGAATATCATCGTTCAGTCTTTTATTATTTCTGTCAGACATATTTTTCTCCTTGATTATTTATCAGTCATCATTCTTATTCCTTTTTATCGGAAGTCCGACAATATACAGAACAGACAGAATACTCAGTATTATTATTCCGGCTAAATTCAGAGGATGATTGATATAGAAATTATACATTGTCTCAAAGCCCTCAGAATTCCCGAAAAGAAATAAAGCTACTCCCACAGAAATAACCGCAAGTATCAGGACAGCACCGGCAGCAGTATCCTTTGCATTTTTTATAAGCGGATGCTTTTCTGTACTTACCTTATCAGCAAGATTTTCGAGTGCTGTATTCATTGCCTCCGCTGACATCACTCCTCCGATTGTCAGCAGTATGAGCGCATAATCCTCTCTTGTAAAAGCAAAAAAACGTGCAAAAATCAGAACATACAATGCTGCCACCGTATGAATTCTCATGTTTCGCTCGTTTTTTATACAGTATATTATACCCCTGAAGGCATTGATAAAGCCCTTTAGAAAAGACTTCATTCTTCTTCGTCCTTTATTACATAGCTTGAAGAGCTGGGCAGACCGAGGAGAGTCATAACCTTTTCTTCCTTTTCTCTCATTCTGAGTCTCTGAAGTCCGTTGTCCTCATGGTCATATCCCAGAAGATGAAGCATTGAATGTGCTGTAAGATAGCCAACCTCTCTCTGAAGGCTGTGACCGAAGCGTTCTGCCTGTTCAACTGCTGTTTCCATGGATATTACGATATCACCGAGGATCTTTGCTCCGGTATTCGGGTCAGTATCATATTTTCCGTTTTCACCCATAGGAAATGACAGAACATCTGTTACACTGTCCTTATTTCTGTATATTGAATTAAGCTCTTTGATCTGCTTATTATTCACGAGCGTTACGCTGACCTCAACAGATCCGGGAAATTCCTCCATTTTCAGAACCGCATTACAGCAGCGTCTGATTAGCATTCTCAGACCTGTTGGTATCTTTATATCCTTCTGCTTGTTTGTAATAATTACCTTTATCTTATCCATTTTAAATCATACCTTTCCAATGAACTTTTAGTAACATATTCATCCTTTATTTTCCGCATTTCCTAAAAAAAGCCTGACGCATTATTTCCTTTTTTCAGCAGCTTTTCCTGCGGCATTTTCATATGCTTTGATAATATCCTGTACAAGCCTGTTCCTTACAACATCTGAGGCATTGAAGCTTACCGCTTTTATTCCGTCAATCCCTCTGAGAATACGCACTGCTTCCTTAAGACCCGACCGGACTCCTCCCGGAAGATCGATCTGTGTGATATCTCCTGTTATGACCATCTTTGAATTAAATCCAAGTCTTGTCAGAAACATTTTCATCTGTTCCGGGGTAGTATTCTGTGCTTCGTCAAGAATAATAAAGCTGTCATCGAGAGTTCTTCCTCTCATATATGCAAGCGGTGCAACCTCAATATTTCCTCTTTCGACATATTTCTGATATGTTTCTGCTCCGAGCATATCAAACAGAGCATCATACAGTGGTCTGAGATAGGGATCGACCTTACTCTGAAGATCTCCCGGAAGAAATCCGAGCTTTTCACCCGCTTCAACTGCCGGTCTTGTAAGAATGATCCTGTTTATCTCCCTTGCTCTGAACGCTGTCACAGCCATTGCGACCGCAAGATAGGTTTTTCCTGTTCCGGCCGGACCTACACCGAGGGTAATCGTATTCTGTGCAATCGAATTGCAGTATTCTTTCTGCCCGAGAGTTTTTGGTTTCACAGGCTTTCCTCTTGATGTTATACAGATACAGTCACCTGCAAGCTGTTCTATCCTGTGTTCATTTCCCTCATTGACGAGTGCCATGCAGTATCTGACATTTTGCTCACTCAGGGCTTCTCCTCTGTTGACAAGTGCAAGAAGGCTTTCTATCACCTTCACAGCAGATGATACATTTTCAGGTTCTCCTGAAACCTTCAGTTCTGAATCCCTGCATACAACAGAAACCATATACTCATTCTGTATGATCCTGATATTTTCATCGAATGTACCGAACAGAGCTACTGCCTGCTCCATACGATCGATATTAATTATTTGTTCCGTCATTCAACCACCTTATACAGATTTGAAGATTAACACCAAAGTACAATTATTATTTTTCTAAAACAAAAGAAAAAGGGTATATTTGTATCATTCAGTGTGTAAAATGTACCAAAATATAACAAGATTTCTATAAATTTTTAGATTTTTACTTATTATAACATAAAAATAGTAAAAAGTCACTATATTTTTTGATTTTTTTATACTTTTTTTATAAAATAAAACATCACTATTATTTTGTACAATATTTCCCGCTTTCATCCGTACCAACTTAATCCCGTGGTAAACATATACAGCCAGAAGGAAATGCCCTGAGTTACTGTACACACTTGATTCACGCATTTGGCAGCCGAAAGGCTTTACCCGTGCACCGCCAGCCTTAATCTGCTTAATAGTCTCAGAATAATTATACTTTAAAGACCGTAAGTATCGGCACAGATCAGAAATGTGATGCCATACTTTTTTCCTGTCTTGATTTTTTTTTATTCTAATATTCAATCAAATGCTAAAATATTAAAGTTTCGCAGGGTCATTTACAAAAGCTTGCAGTTTCGAGAAGGTGAGTATTCCGGTGGACACCGCTGCAAAGCAGCAGCACATACCGAGCCGGCAAGCGAGACCCAGAACCTTTGGCAGGGGTTGAGGGGGCCGAAAGCCACCGATTTCTCATGCTTACTGTTTTATTGAATATCAGTATTATTTCTTCCTATGTCATTAACAAAAGGCATTCATATTTCTGCAATTCATCAAAAAAAGCCGATGAACCTCAGATTCATCGACTTTTGCACTGTTTATCAGACCAGCAGCATCTTTATTCTTTTTTGCCGGGTGCTGAAAGCAGCTTTTTATTGTTATTATTGATCATCCTGTTAAGTTCTTTTTTATGTCTGTACTTGATGATAATAAAAAGCACTATTGAGCGCAGACCAACAATAGTTGATATTACGCCGAGTATCAGTGTCAGCATCCCAAGGACTGACTTATGCTCAAGATAGATCATTACAAGTCCCATCAGTGTAACAGGGATTCCTGTTGCAAGCGATATTACTATTGACGAAACCTTATATTTCAATTTTCCGGCAGTAGTTCTTTCCTCATCCTCTGCAATTTCTTCGGGAGTTTTCGCAGCCCGTCTGTTAAAATTCATCAGAGTATAAATACCGACTATTATAAACGGTAATGAGGCGAGTATTACTATCGGACCAAGAAATACCATTGTTTTTGTATTGATTTTTTCCGGATCATCGGGTGAATAGCTTATATTCAGCTTATCCCCGGGTTTCCATTGTTCCTCATATTGTCCGAGCTCTACATCATCATATTTCTTTCCGTTGATCGAATAGCTTACAATCGTTACAGTTGCTTTATCAGGAACATTCTGTTCGCTTATTGTCCGGAATCCTGTAATAGTAGCAGTAGTCTGAGGTTCACCGATTGCTGTGAACTGCATCGTAGTCAGAACTGCACCGGTCACTATAAGAACTATTCCAATTATTATAAGCAGTATTCTTGTGAATCTGCCCACATTTGAAACCGGTTCCATTCTCTCTCATCCCTTCCTGTCTTTATTTATTGACGGAAGCTGCAGAAATCACATTCCGTCCTTTTGCAAGCTTCCTGAAGTCAATCCGAATAAATAAGTATTGTTTTTGACTGACCATCAACCACAGTTGAATATCTCAGGTTATAATTTTTGTTGATCAGGTAATTTTTCACATTTGCCTGAATCTTTTCTGAAGCCTTTGCATAATCTTCTGAATCCTCAAATTTCAATGATATTGGCGCAATTGCATCAGCTGTACAATATTTATCAAGTATCCCCTCAAACTTTTCCGCTGAATATTCTCCTTTTGCAAAATACAATCCATTCATAATATGATAATTATATTTCGTTGATTTACACTCCGGTACTCCGAGGTCCTCAAATACCTTTTCAAGAGATCTGTCGCTATATATCATATTGTCCGGCGCATTAAAAAATGCATAATTCGGTACAGTTACTGTATTTTTGCTTTTCGGAACATTATCAAGCGTAATATCCACATTATAATATTCGTCATCGATTTTTACGATATTCCACGAATGAAGAGGATATACAGCTGCTGTGCTGTCCCAGCCCGGATTACCCACAATTGAGAAACATTCAAAGCCCAGATTTCTAAGACACCAGCTGAACGATTTACAATATCCCTCACATCTTGAAACCTTGTTTACCAGAGTGCCGTAAACAGATCCGGCTCCCTTATTGCTTTCATCGTAAACACAGTCGCTGAATATATAATCATATACGATCTTTTCAGTCTCGTATTCTGTTTTTCCTTCTGTTTTTTCCTTCAGAATCTTTTTGATCGTATCAAGCTTTTTTACAGCATCGCTGTATTCTTCCTTTTTCATCACATATGTAAAAAATACCGAAGCTACTGTTCCGTCGGGATTATACTGCGACGAAAAATCTCCGCCGACGTGTATCAGCTCCGGACAATCATAATTAAGAAGATACATCAGCTGCATCAGTTCATCATCAGTTACCGGAGCATCAAAGCTGACACTTTTCTCAAATGACTCTGCTGCAAGATAAAGCTTTACGAAATGATATTTCATTTCATCGGAAAGCTTGTTTACAAAATATTTTTTATCAAAATCCTCTATCCTTGCAATATCCTCTTTACCTGGTACAAGTTTTTTTGGCACAGAAACTTCCTGTACTTCAGATTTCTCTGAAACCTCCTCTGACACCTCGGCTGAAAGCTGATCTGATGAGCTTTCCTGAATACTTTCCTCAGATTCCACGGCAGAGCTTTGTACCTGACTTTCCTGAGTCTGCGGTGAAAAAGTGCAGCCTGAAAAAACAATGCTGATTGCAGCACACAGTGAAATAATCAGATATCTTTTTTTCATATTGCACCTCCGCAATTTCATTAATGTAAAAATACAGTCATGCAGCTGACCGGCTGCTTATTGATAGTCAGATCCATAAGGTTGATCCTGTCCATAATTATAATCCGCTGAAGAGCCATAAGATGACTGACCCTGATCATATGTGATCTCAGGCGATGAGCCATAAGACTGACCCTGATCATATGTGATCTCAGGCGATGAGCCATAAGACTGATCCTGATCATATGTGATCTCAGGCGATGAGCCATAAGGCTGATCCTGACCATATTGTGTCTGCGGTGCTGAGCCGTAATACTGATTCTGGCCATATTGTGTCTGCGGTGCTGAGCCGAATGAAGGTGCTGAACCATAGGACGGCCCGGAACCATAAGTCTGCATTCCGCTGTAATATCCGTTAAAAGAGCTTTGCTGAGCCTCAAGCATTTCCTTCTTTTTAGACTTGCTGTTAATAATCATTCCGATTATTCCGAAAATCACAAGAACGACTCCGAGAAAAATTCCGACGCCAAAGAGGAACATCTCATTGCTTCTTTTGCTGTTTTCAATATTATTGTTTATTGCATCATAGAAAAACACATTATCATCAAAAATATAAAGTGTGATCTTATCACCGACAGAAAGAGGCGTCCTGTCACTGCCGAGTGTTACATCAGCAAAAACATTTTCATATGTATAATAGCCGTAATTGTATTGTGCTGTTACTGTTACGGTATTATCATCGTGATAATCAACAACCGTGCAAACACCTTCAACCTGTTCTGCCGCTGCCGGCATCAGGTCGCACATTGTCTGCGCTGCCCATGCTGGAATAATTCCATTTATGCAGATAACTGCTGCTATTATTCCTGCAATAAGAAGAATAACAAACGGAAATCTGAATTTCTTTTTTGTATTATTCATATTATTCCTCCGTTTTATTCGTCAGTTTCCTCTCCGCTCTTTTTGGGTTCTTCTTTTTTAAGTCCGCTGTTAAACGGATCATCGCTGCCCTTGCGTATCAGCGCTGAAAGCGATGGATCAACCTGATAATCCTCTGCCTTCATATTGAACGGATCATCTGCGCCCTTTTTGATAAGTGCTGCAAGTGACGGATCAACTTCATAATCTTCAGCCTTCATTTCAAATGGATCATCTGCGCCTTTTCTGATTATCGAATTAAGATCAACAGGCTCACTCGGA
>ONRO01000392.1 GCA_900320235.1 uncultured Eubacteriales bacterium | reverse complement strand
TTCGGAAAAACTCAGATTAATGCCGGATAATTATTATAGCTTTTAAGACGAATTTAACAGCTGACAGACAAGTTTTTATAGTGTGGATAACAGGAGCTGTCTGTCAGGCAAAGAAATAAAGAATGGTGCAGCCGAAGGACGGCTTGAAATCAGGAGGAAATAAAATGGCAAACGGAACACAGCCCGAAAGAAAAACAGTGCTAAGACAGTTGACAGAGCTGGGCAAATCCAAAGGTCAGCTCAGCAACAAGGAAATACTTGATGCGATCGGTGAAATGGATATTGACGCAGATGCAATGGAAAGATTCTATGATATGCTGGAAACAAACGGAATAGAAATAGTTGAATCTGTGGACGACATAATTCTTGATGACAATGAGCTTGTATCGATTGAAAGTGAAAGCGCATCTGATGATGAACAGGCATCCTATACTGAAACGATATCAACAGATGATCCGGTCAAAGCATATCTGAAAGAAATCGGAAGTGTGCCCCTTCTGACATCTGAGGAGGAAACTGATCTTGCAATAAGGATAGCAAACGGAGATATCAGAGCAAAGCAAAGGCTTTCAGAAGCAAATCTCAGGCTTGTTGTCAGCATAGCAAAGCGTTATCTTGGCAGAGGAATGCAGTTTCTTGATCTGATACAGGAAGGAAACCTCGGACTTATCAAGGCTGTTGAAAAATTTGACCATACAAAGGGTTTCAAATTCTCGACCTATGCAACATGGTGGATAAGGCAGGCAATAACAAGGGCAATTGCAGATCAGGGCAGAACTATCAGAATACCGGTACATATGGTAGAAACGATCAATAAGGTGAAAAAGACATCAAGCCAGCTGCTGCACACAACAGGACATGAACCTACTGCTGAGGAAATATCAGATGTTCTTAAAATGCCTGCTGACAAGGTAAGTGAGATAATGCGTATTTCTCAGGAGCCGGTATCACTCGAAACCCCGATCGGTGAAGAGGAGGACAGTCATCTCGGCGATTTTATTCCTGATGATGATGCACCTGCACCGCAGGACGCGGCTTCAAATACTCTCCTGAAGGAACAGATTGCGTCTGTGCTTGAAACTCTGACACCGAGAGAATCAAAGGTATTAAGACTCAGGTTCGGACTTGAGGATGGACGTTCAAGGACTCTTGAGGAAGTCGGGGATGAATTTAATGTAACAAGGGAGAGAATCCGTCAGATCGAAGCAAAAGCTCTGAGAAAGCTTCGCCATCCGAGCCGCAGCAAAAAACTCAGGGATTTTCTTGATTCGTGAAGAATAACTATGTCTTGCAGGTTAAGTATGCGGGACAAAATATCGTAAACTGATTAATGAGTCTGGTGGTTATTTTAGCTTTGTAAGTTAAACAATACATATTGTCGAGTTTAACAATGCATATTGACAGGTTATAAATATATATTTAGTTCCGTTTTCAATGCCTCCGGCGGCCAAAGGCGCTGCCTTTGGAATCCGCAAGGGGCTCAGAGCCCCTTGACCCGCAAAAATCCCCCCGGTCAGATCAATTATCAATCTGACCGGGGGCTTATTGTTTGAAAATACATATCAATTCAGCCAGGGCTGCCGCAATTGTTTTGCGACAGCCCTAAGATGAATTATACAATAATATCGCTTTGTTCAACTCTCTTGTTGAAGAAGGAGATGACCTTGATACAGGGTTTTCTCAGGATAAGACCGAGAACAAGAGCAAACAGAATGAATGAGAGAAGTATTCCGGTATTATATAAATATGCATTGATATCTACTCCTGCGATAGATTCACGCAAAGCATTGATACCATATTTGAACGGGAGATAAGGTGAAACAGCCTGGAAAGGTCCGGGGAGGACCTCAACCGGGAAAGTTCCGCCTGATCCGGCGATCTGAATGACCAGAATAATAACGGACAAAGCCTTTCCGATAACGCTGAAGGTTATTGTCAATGAATAGATGATTAATGTATATACAAAGCTTGAAATAAGACATGATGAAATGAACAGTACCGGATCAGCGCATTGGACTTTAAGGAAGAACAGATCACCGAGAGCAATTATCCATGCCTGAATCTGTCCGAGTAAGAAGTAGATCAGGTAACGACCGAAATAAAGTTGGGAGCTTTTTGGTTTTTTAAGGCGTTTGAGCTCTGCCTTAGTAAGGTCTGTTTTCATAACAGCAACCAGAACGACACCGCCGACCCAGAAAGCAAGACTTGAATAGAATGGAGTCATAGCCGAGCCGTAGTTTTCGATAGGATAAAGTCTGTGCTTCTGTACTGTGACAGGACTTGAAACAAAGTTTCCGAGAGCTGTCGGGTTTTCGATTATAGGAGTAATGATATTAATAAGGGTATCATTGTTGATAATTGAATCAATAGTCTTTGAGAAATTATCAATTTTGGTTTTGACATTATCCATAAAGGTCTTCAGACCTGTAAAAGTAGTTTTAAGAGAAGAAACTGTACTTGTTGCGGTATCGAAAGTAGTATTAAGTTCAGGAACATCTCCGCTGAGATTCATCAGGATATTATATACATTGTCGAGAGCTGCATAAGACTTGTTTATAGCAGTATCGATATTTACTTTTATTCCTGAGAAGGAAGAACGAACTGATTGAGTGTCATTCTTTGCCTGATTGATAAGAGAAACGATTTTTGCCTTAGCTTCAGCAGGAAATTTACCTGTTTTTTCAAGAGTATCAGCAGCGGAATTAACAGCATTTTTAATATCATTCTGACGGATATTGGCATTATTGAATTTTTCGATGATAGATGAGCAGTCAATACCGAGGCTGTTCTGGATATTGGTCAGAATAGTAATAATACGATTATTGACGGAGATGATCCTGTCATTGATAAGAGTCAGATCCCTGACCTTGCCAGCAGCAGAAGCGCCCTTAGCTTCAGCCTCCGCAAAAGCCGAGTCAGCCTGAACAGAGAGATCGTCTGCAAAAGACTGAACAGAATCAATTATACCTTCCAGTGAATTACTGACCTGCATAGCAGAATTCTGAGTATTCATAATAGATGTTTTGACATTTGAAGTGAAAACACCTGCATCAGCAAGCTTCTGCTGAATTGTAGGGAGCATTTCCTTGTTAGAACTGATAATCTGGTTAATAGTATCGAGTGTAGAAGTAAAAACATCAACAGTTGTTTTGAAAGTGTCAATATCCTTTTTTGCGTTATCGAGGGTATTTTTGATACTTTCAGTTGTCTGATCCTTGTTTTTGCTTAAAGTATCGCTTGTCAGATTAAGTGCGGTAGCGATATATTTGGTAATAGTGCTGACATAGGTTGAATTAACACTTTCCTCAATGGTTTCAATACCCTTATCAGTGATCTTAGGAGCAATTGCGTTAGGTTTTTCATTTATATAATATTGCAGATCCGCCTGTTGAAATTTACCGGTAGTGATAGAGAACAGACATTCACTGAATTTAGCCGGAATGATAACAGCAGCATAATATGTACCGTTGTTAACGCCCTCTTTGGCTTCCTTCTCAGAAACGAAGGTCCAGCCCATTTTATCATTTGACTTGAGGTTTTCAACAATTTCATCACCGGCATTAATGGAGATTGCGCTGTAAGAATAACCCTTGTCGAGATTGCAGACAGCGAAAGAAATACCTTTTGTGTTTGAATACGGTTCCCAGTTAGCTGCGATATTGAACCATGCATAAAGTGCAGGTAAAATACAGATACCAATAATAACAATAAAAACTATCAGGTTTTTACCGACATTCAACAGATCATTTTTGAATATTGTAAGAATGTTTTTCATTTTAAGCCTCCGTTTTATTATTTTTATTTTCAGCAGCACTATCAGTGTCACCTGTTATCGGTACAGGATTGTCGCTGCTGATCGGAGGGGGCGGCACAACAGAATTTACAGCTTTGACATTCTGTTTATCTTTTTCCAGTTCCTCTTCCTCATCCTCTTCCTCGTCCTCTTCCTCGTCCATACCATAATAGTCATATTCATCGGCAATTCCGAGAAAAACCTTTAACCTGTGATAATTATATTCTGCTCCGATCATAACGGCAACACAAAAAATAATAGTAATGACCCACAAAGCAAGGAATTCTATTTTTGTATCAAGACTGAAAATAAGAGCAAGAAAGGCAATTCCGGAGAAGATAATAGCGAGTGCACCATATCTGCGGTAATTATTTCTTTTTCTTTTTGCAATGTTATATTCGTCAAGTACCATAAGATATGTCAGATGTTCCTGCTCCTGCTGTGAAAGCGGAGGGATAGAAGTGCTTTTGCTGTCAAATTCCCGGTGAAGGGATTCAACAGTTTCCTTATCTTTTTTTCTTGTGTTGTCTTTATATTTTCCGGGATTGTCAGGAAGAAATGATTCATTTTTATCCTTTTTTCCAGTCATAAAAAACCTCCCTCGGGTAAAGTGAAACACTGATATAAAAACCGTTCTTCCGGTTCAGAGGAGAACCGGAAGTGCTTTAAAAAGTGAAGTTATCCAGCAGTTCATGCTGAAATTATCGTTACAATATAATATTATAGTTATAAATGTTTTATGTGTCAAATTATTATCATAGTATTTTTGACAAATGTCTGAGAATGAAGGAAAAAACTGTAATTATTCACAAAAAAACAAATTGATTCTGCAATAATCAAAATAAAACTGCCAATAAAAAACATGACCTCCCGTTCTGAGAGGTCATGAAAAGTTTATCAGACTGTTTCCCCGTTTTTATCGAGAAAATCATAATAATAATCGAAGTCATCAATTTTCTCATTATCGGTCATTCCGTTTGATGCAAAGCCAAGATAATGTTCAGCGTCTATATCAGCAGCAAGGGTAAAGGAATTATCCGTATTGAAGCCGCTGAGAACAGACTCTGCCGGTTTTTTTTTATTGCTCAAAATATCATCTCCCGTAATATTATCTGCAGGGGAGAGAGATTTATTCCGCATTACGGATAATTAATGTCTTAGTGGTCAAACCCCTTGATATCAAGGATATTATACGGTGTTTGCTGATAGACGTAATAATTCAGCCAGTTTGAATAGAGTATGCTTGCATAGCTTCTCCAGGTAAGATTTGGCAGAGCTCTCGGGTCATTTCCGGGGAAATAATTATAAGGCAGTTCAGGATTAATACCTTTATTTCTGTCACGGAAATATTCATTTGCGAGAGTATTTCTGTCATATTCTGCATGACCGGTAACAAAGAACTGTCTGCCGTTTTTATTAGCGACAATTGCAACTCCAGCAATATTGGAAGAAGCAAGGATCTCAAGTTCCTCATGCTGTCGGATATCCGAGCGGTGATTACCGGTATAGCGTGAATGCGGGAGAAGGATCTTATCATCGAAACCTCTCATCAGAGGATGGAAAGTATTCATAACTCTGTGGACGTATACACCGGAAAGCTTTTCATCCAGCTCATATTTGGGCACACCGTAATGATAATAAAGACCGGCCTGAGCGCCCCAGCAGATATGGAAGGTGCTGTAAACATTTTTCTT
>ONRO01000270.1 GCA_900320235.1 uncultured Eubacteriales bacterium | reverse complement strand
CTGCTATAATCAATAGAAATATTCCAACTTGGTTTCGCAGACAATACTTCTACAGCCGTTAATTTGGTTCCTTTTGTATTGATTATATTAAAGATTTTTTGAGAATCAGCAAAAAGAATCTCTTTTACTTCAATAATCCCGATTTTACTATTTAGCAAAATGCTGTCAAAACGATCTATCATATTTATCCTGTACTGAATCTGTTCCCAATTGGCTTTTATGTATTTTCTTAAACTTTCACTATTGACAATATTCATTCGTGAATCAACATAATCATAAAATGAAACCGGGGTATACTCTTCAACTTCCGTCCTGTACTGATCAATAAAAGTCTTCAGTTTCTTTGATGAAAGAATTTTTATCCCACTTTCCATTTCAACATATGAAAGCCTTTGTACATACTTTGTAATATCAAAAGGCTTTGAAAAACCAGTGATATTCTTCTTTTTATTGTGTATCATCAGGATAATATCCAAAAGAAAGTCCAGTCCGTTTGATTGCGTACTTTCTATACAACTCTCAAAATCATTTTCTAATTCCTCTGTAGTATCTACATCACTCTCATTCAAAGATTCATCATTAGATTCTTCTTCATCGTATTCAACATACTCATTAATCATATTCCAAAACATTTCTCTTATTTCATTCGGCTGTGAGTTGTTATGAAAGTTAATGTATTTTTTTGCCCATATATATATATTTTCTGGATCTTCATACATCTTAACCAAAGCATTTCTCCGCTGTCTTCCATCTAATAGCCATCGTATGTTTATACCATCTTTGTTTTCTACATTTACAATAGTTACACCAAGAGGATAATCTTTAAAAAGACTTATACACAATTCAAAGTTTTTCTTTTCATTCCATTTTTGATTTCTCTGGAAACGAGGCAATCTAATATTTTTGTCTGTAATAAAAGACTTTACAGACTCAGGTCTAATCTCATACATGATAAAAACTCCTTATTATTAAAAATATTATTAAACTATAATATCATTTTTCTTTTGTATGACATTCCAGTTTATTCAATATACCACTTTTCTGAAATCTTCGCACTACTGCTATCTGTCTCTGGAGAAGCCTTTTCAAATCTTGTTAATGTAGGAAGATTAATTGCGGTTCCAAAAACTAACGCATTTCCTGTTTGTAGATATGTAAGCCTATCTAAAATACCCTTACTGATGTAAGGAACCATCTTTGAAATATAATTTATATCATCAGGATTCTGAACCCTATGAATAATAAAATTACTGCATTGAGAGACAACCGTCCTCGAAAGTTCACTCGGACGCTGTGATGAGATACCCATTAGCAGACCGTATTTTCTTCCTTCTTTCGCAATTCTTTCAAAGATATTGAAA
This sequence comes from uncultured Eubacteriales bacterium, assembly GCA_900320235.1. Classification (GTDB taxonomy): domain Bacteria; phylum Bacillota; class Clostridia; order Oscillospirales; family Acutalibacteraceae; genus UBA1213. Next base: position 1,501 of record ONRO01000270.1, on the reverse strand, counting down.
GCAAAAGAAGAAATACTATTATCTTTAACAAATCTATGTGCTTCTTCAATTATTAAGTTAATGGGCATTTCTGCTTTTTGTTTCTTTTTTCTAACATAATCAAAAATTATTTTCGACAAAACCTTTGACACAACCTCACTTGATGCGTCATCTAACATACTAATATCAATATCTACTACTTGATTAGAGCCAAGCATGGACATAAGATAATCGTCCAAGGAGTTATAATTAGTTTTAGTAAAGATTTTTCCTTGTTCACCCTCAATAATAGCCTGCAACCGTGTAACTAAAGTCGATGTATACTCTTGAATTCTTTGCGAACTAATACTACCCTCATATAATGTTGCAAATTTAACTGCTTCAGAAAACTGCTTTAATTCAAAAGGTACAAGCTTTTTTATTCCTAAGTTATCTTCTACATCATTTCTTATGAAATCCTGACAATACTCAATAAGAATCTTTTGATTTTTCATTTCACCATAGCTGATAAATATAGCATCTTGAATTGTTTGATAGCCACTTATAGTATTGCTTAATGCGAACTCGCTTGTTCCGAATTGTAATAAGATAGTTCGTATTTTATCTGCCTTTGATGGAGAAGAGTCTGAACTATTCAGTATACCTAAAACCGTTGATGCTAATATATGATTTTTCACTTCATCATCATTGCATTCAGGATCAAAAAAGACTTTAGCAATATCCATAGCACGGTATAATACTGGAATTTGTGTTTTTTCTGAAGCATGCAGCAAAATAGCCCAGTCATCAGCCGAAAGTGCCCAAACAGGAATTTCAAAATGATTTTCTTCATCAATATCACAAGAAATACACTTACAAATTATATCCAGATTTTGAATATTCAAATCAGCAAATGCCTTATTATACTCACCATTTGAATCAAAAACTATAAATTTTGCACCTTTCGCAGAATAATTATTTTTTAGAAATATATTTTGTATCATTCTTGCGACTGTATTCGATTTTCCTGCACCTGTGTTGCCAAAAACAGCAAAATGAAATCCAAAGAACCTATCAATATTAACACTTACAGGATAATCAGGGAAAATAACCGATTGCCCAATTTCTAAAGCTCTTTGTCTGGTTTTTCCATTTCCCATATCTTCAAACTTCTTTTCACCAATATCAAGCATTATTTGCAAGTCAGTTTGCTGTACAATGCTTATCTCAGAGAAAATGTGTGGGGTTTTGGATACCCCGAAACAGAATTTCTTATCAACAATTTCTCCTACCAAGCTCAATGTCACTATTCTGGAACCTATAGGCTTATTCAATTCATAATTTGAATAAAAGCCTTTTTCTTCAACGGATACAATTTCAGCAATTATTTTTCTCTCTATCTCAGATATTGAAACATATGATCCTATTTCTCCAATAAATCGAATGCCATCAATTGTGCTTATATAGTTACTGTCACTATCATATAACTCTGCAAGAATTCGATTAGTATCAATAGCAATTATTCTTCCAATACTATTACTCT
>ONRO01000029.1 GCA_900320235.1 uncultured Eubacteriales bacterium | reverse complement strand
GCTTATCTTGAAAATTCAAGGCAGATATGGAAACAAAGACATCAGAAGTGATTATTTGATTTGTATTATCTTTATTAACAATACAATAAAAACCGCTCAGGCTTTTTTACTGGTCTGAGCGGTTTCTTTATTATTCTTCAGTTGTTTCCTCTGACTGTTCGTCAGCAGATTCTTCAGCTGAAACTGCTGATTCGTCATTATCGTTCGGGTCCTCGTGAGGTACTCTTGCGATAGTCACAACCTTGCTGTCATCGGTCGTTTTCATTACGATAACACCCTTTGACGGTCTTGAGCAGATTCTTACTGATGATGCTTCTATTCTGATGATAACTCCGTTATCGGATATCATTACAATATCATCGTCAAGATCGACTGCCTTGATCGCAGCAACCTTTCCGAATTTTTCTGTATGATAGTTTGTCAGACCTGAACCGCCTCTTGACTGCACACGGTAATCAGACTGATATGAAAGTCTGCCGTAGCCTGTTTCAGAAACCGTAAGTATCAATGCACCCTCTCTGAGCACAGACATTCCGATGACACAGTCGTCATTTTTCAGAGTTATTGCCTTGACTCCTCTTGCTGTTCTTCCCATCGGGCGTACATCAGTTTCCCTGAAGCGGATAGCCATACCGTTTCTTGTTGCCGCAAGAAGCTCATTATGACCGTCTGTCAGACGCACCCATGTAAGCTCATCGCCCTCATCAAGTGAAATTGCGTTAAGTCCGCCCTTTCTGTTGGTATAGAAATCCTTTGTGGCAGTCCTCTTGATAATACCGTTTTTGGTTATCATTACAAGGAACATATCCTCGTCGCCCTTTTCAGGAACTTTTATCATCGAGGTTACTTTTTCATCAGACGAAAGCGGAAGAAGATTATTTATATTCATTCCCTTTGATGTTCTTGAACCTTCGGGAATTTCATAGCATTTCAGCCTGTATACTCTTCCGAGGTTTGTAAAGAACAGCACATAATCATGCGTTCCGATGATAAACATATCTGTCGCAACATCTTCATCACGTCTGTTCATTCCGCTGATGCCCCTGCCGCCTCTGCGCTGGGTATGGTATGTATCCATTTTCTGACGCTTTACATAGCCAAGATTTGTCATGGTGACAACGCAGTCCTCATATGGGATAAGATCCTCAATATCGACTTCTCCGCTGACCATTGCAATTTCTGTGCGTCTTTCATCACTGAATTTTCTCTTTATTACATTAAGCTCGCTCTTGATAATGCCGAGAAGTCTTTCGCCGTTTGTAAGGATATCCTTATAATCTGCGATCTTTTCAATAAGAGTAGCAAGCTCTTCCTCTATTTTTTCTCTTTCCAGACCTGAAAGCTGTCCGAGTCTCATTGAAACGATAGCCTGAGTCTGTGCATCGTCAAGTCCGAAGCGTTCGGAAAGCTTCAGCTTTGCTGTCGGCTGGTCCTTTGATGCACGGATGATCTTTATTACCTCATCTATGAAATCAATAGCGACCTTCAGACCTTCAAGAATATGAGCTCTTTCCTCTGCCTTTTTCAGATCATACTGAGTTCTTCTTGTAATGACCTCGACCTGGAAATCTATATAATTCTGAAGTATATCCTTGAGATTGAGTATCTTCGGAACACCGTTCACGATAGCAAGCATTATGATACCGAACGTTACCTGCATCTGTGAATATTTGTACAGGTTATTCAGCACTATCTGCGGAGAAGCCTCTCTCTTGACAGTTATTTCAATATGCATACCGTTTCTGTCGGAGTGATCCTCGATATTTGTGATTCCTTCGATTCTTTTGTTCTTAGCCATTTCTGCAATGCTGAGAACAAGCTCTGCCTTATTGACCTGATAGGGTATCTCTGTTACGACAATTTTGAATCTGCCGTTTTTCTCCTCAACGATCTCAGCCTTTGCACGGACGGTTATTTTTGCACGTCCTGTGGCATATGCTGCCCTGATACCGCTTTTACCCATGATAATGCCGCCTGTCGGGAAATCAGGTCCCTTAATAAACTGCATTATATCGTCAAGGTCAGCATCCGGATTATCAATCACGCAGTTTACGGCATCTATTACCTCGCCGAGATTATGCGGCGGAATATTTGTTGCCATACCTACTGCGATACCCTTTGAGCCGTTTACAAGAAGGTTAGGAAATCTTGACGGAAGTACAGACGGTTCCTTACGGCTGTCATCATAGTTCGGGATAAAATCCACTGTTTCCTTATCGATATCCGTTAGCATCTCGACAGAGATCTTACTCATCTTTGCCTCGGTATAACGATATGCAGCAGGCGGATCGCCGTCTACTGAACCGAAGTTTCCGTGACCGTCAACAAGGGTATATCTCATTGAGAAATCCTGTGCAAGACGTACAAGAGCATCATATACAGATGAGTCACCGTGCGGATGATACCGGCCCAGCACATTACCTACTGTTGTAGCACATTTTTTATACGGCTTTTCGGGAGTCAGATTATCCTCATACTGTGAATACAGTATTCTTCTGTGCACCGGCTTCAGACCGTCACGAACATCCGGCAAAGCTCTTGACACTATTACTGACATGGAATAATCGAGGAATGATTTTTTCATTTCTCTTTCAATATCCACATCTATAATTTTGGATTTAGACAATGCTTCCTGTATATCCAAATTTTCACACCTCTTTATTTTTTTATAAAGCTTTTCCACAAACTGAAAGCCTCTGTGAAATTTTTAATTACCTTTATTTTTAAGCTCTGAAAGCTCCTTTATCTGAGCTTCACTCAATACTCTAACGGGTATATAGCAGAAATGTACTTCATCATAGAAGATAAAGACAGTATTTTTTGTCTGCCTCACCCTGTATATGAAATCAAACGGTATCTTTACCTTACTTGCTTCATCAGAAACAATAAGTTTTCCGTCCTTTATCATCACTGTTTTCGAGCATAGATCCTTTTTATGATAATTATAGAACCTTGAAGCCCTGCTTCTTTCGAGATACGGTCTTGTAATGTCATAATATGATATTATAAACAGACCTGCTGCTGTAAGAATTATCCAGCATATTGTCTGTATAATATTTTCATTCAGATATATAAATCCTGCCGTTGCACACATAACTGCTATTGCACCGATTATCCTGAAAATAATTTTATTTTCCTTCGGAACTGACATATTCAGCTTTTCAAGAGTCATATTTATATGATCCTCAAGCGTCGGCAGATAACTCACATTCAGCTGTTCCATCAATGATTCCTCTTCGGGCTTTTCAGCCTTCTGTATTGTTTTATCGTTTCTTTTCTGAGAAGTCCTGACAATTTTTCCGCATCATTTTCATTCATGCTGTCCTTTGATATTACGACAGGATTATTTTCAACTCCGCCTGTCAGAACAAAAAATTCATCTGTTTCTATTGAATCATTCAGTTCAGTATAATATCTTTTCAGATAATGATACTTGTTTTTCATTACGAAATATTCCCTGCAGAAATCATAGCTGTATGTTTTTCCGATCATTTCCGAGCTTTTATATATATGCTCACCTATATGCTTTGCCTTTCCCGGCATCATAAAAATATAATAGATGCACATATGCATACAGATAAGCAGGATCACTGCACATACCGGCAGTCTTGTAATATCAAAGCCTTCGGTCATCAGTATGAAAAGCATTCCCATTGCCAGGAAGAAAAACAGGCTTGCCTTTATTTCCCTTCCCGCACCGAAGCCTCTTCTCATTTCATAAAGCTTATATCCTTCGGAATATTCCCTGATCCCGGTTTTTGCTATAAATGACACTATACTCTTTTTTTCTGACACCGTCATTTTATCAACACCAATCAGTTGTTTCTGCTTCCTTCAGCTTTTCATAAAGCTCAGGTCTGACCTTTTTCAGGCTGACCGGCCGGAAGGTTTTACTGTCAACAAAGCCGTGGAGTGTTTTTCCTTCTGCCGTTACATTTCCTTCATGCATTACTCTGTATGAGAATTCTATTTTTGCAAATGACATTGAAGAAATTCTTGTTTCAACTATCACCCTGTCCTCATAATGAAGCGGAAGGATATATTTGCAACAAAGCTCGGAAAGCGGCAGCATTATTCCCTGCTTTTCAAGCTCACTGTATGTAATGCCTGTCATTTTTATAAATTCTGTTCTTGCCGCTTCAAACCATACCGGATAGACCGAATGATGTATTATTCCCATCATATCAGTTTCCGCATAGCGGGCGGTTATTTCAAGTCTGTTTATCTTTTCCATTTCATTCTTCCTCATCAGGTTCTGTTCCTGACATCAGTATCGCCCTGATCTCATTGTATACATCAGGCTCGATCACTCTTTCAGGAATTGCAAAAGCCCTGTCATGATCTGTGAATATCATTATGATATTGTCAAATTCCTGTATCTGAGCACTTCCGTCAAGCTCGATGCTCCATTTTCCGTCATTTCTGCCTATATCGATATGTGTCGGATAGATTTCTGCCTCAATTGTCTTTCCGTCAGCCATTATTCTTGACATATTCTTCAGATACAGATGCGGCACTATCCATATTGCGGCTATTGTCAGCAGACAGATTATTCCGAAAACAATATTATACTTGTTATACTGGGAATTTGTCGTAAAATATATCACGAAGAATATCACAGCAGCGATCCCGAGGATAACACTCTGAATAACTGCCCTTGTTCCCTTTGTCTTGAACATATTGCTGTGATAAAGACATTTGTACATTTCCTCCTGAGTCAGAACATAGGATATTTTATAGCCTGTTTCCGGAATTTCATATTCCTCTGCATCATCATCGCTGACAAGCTCTCCCTGAGTTCCGTCCCATTCCGGATTATCCTCATTTTCAGCATTTTCAAGTTCCTTGACTATATCCTTGATTTCTTTTTCATCTTCACTTTCGCCCGAAGGCTTAATACTGTCGTTATCGCTCATTTATCTGTTCCTTTCAAAGCTCATACCAGACGGACATTTTCATGTCACGGGCTTACTGTCAGAAATCATACATCAAGATTCTGAACATATTTTGCATTTTTCTCTATAAATTCTCTTCTTGGTTCGACCTTATCGCCCATAAGTATTGTGAATACCTCATCAGCAGCTGCTGCGTCCTCCATATCTACCCTGAGCATTATTCTTGTTGAAGGATCCATTGTTGTTTCCCAGAGCTGCTGCGGATCCATCTCACCAAGACCTTTATATCTTTGTATCTCATATTTTCCGCCAATCTGAGACATTATCTTATCTCTTTCCTCATCGGAATATGCATAGTAATGGTCATTTTTTCCCTTTGTTATTCTGTAAAGCGGCGGCTGAGCTATATAGACATGGCCTTCCTCGATAAGCGGACGCATAAAGCGGAAGAAAAATGTCAGCATCAGTGTTCTGATATGAGAGCCGTCTACATCGGCATCGGCCATGATTATTATTTTTCCGTATCTGAGCTTGCTGAGGTCTATTTCGTCACCGATACCGCAGCCAAGAGCTGTAATTACCGGCATTAGCTTATCATTTCCGTAAACACGGTCAAGTCTTGCCTTTTCGACATTCAGCATTTTACCCCATAGCGGAAGTATTGCCTGGAAGCGTCTGTCACGGCCGTTCTTTGCAGAACCTCCCGCAGAATCTCCCTCTACGATATACACTTCAGTTTCTTCAACATTCTTTGACTGACAGTCAGCAAGCTTTCCGGGCAGACCTGCTCCCTCCATTGCTGTTTTTCTTCTTGCAAGATCCCTTGCCTTTCTTGCTGCCTCTCTTGCCCTTGCCGCAGTAAGAGCCTTTTCAAAAATTGCCTTTGCAGTTGCCGGATTTTCCTCAAGATACTGCTCAAGCTTTTCGCTGATAAGCTTATCGACAAGAGTTCTTATTGAAGTATTTCCAAGCTTTGCCTTTGTCTGGCTTTCAAACTGAGCGTCCTTGAGTTTGACGCTTATTACAGCTGTCAGACCCTCGCGTATATCCTCTCCGCCGAGGTTTTTATCCTCGTCCTTGAGAATATTGAATTTTCTTGCATAATCGTTCATTACTCTGGTGAGTGCTCTTTTGAAGCCTTCTTCATGAGTACCGCCGTCGTTTGTATGTATATTATTTGCAAATGAAAGCAAAAGCTCGTTATAGCTGTCGTTATACTGCATTGCGATTTCTGCTGAAGCCGTATCGTCCTCATTTTTTGCGGTAAAATGCATTATATCGGGATGAATAACATCAAGACCGCGTTTTTTATGCACATATTCAACAAAGCTTGATACACCGCCCTCATAGCAGAAATCATCGCTTACTATTTCATTTTCATCTCTGAGATCTTTAAGCTCTATATGTATTCCGGCGTTGAGGAATGCCTGTTCACGAAGTCTGATTGAAAGGGTTTCATAGTCATAGACTGTTGTTTCGGTAAATATTTCCGGATCAGCCTTAAAGCTTACGACTGTTCCTCTTCTTTCTGTTTCACCGATTTCCTGAAGTTCAGTTACCTGAGTTCCTCTTTCAAATCTCTGCTTATAGATTTTGCTTCCGTCAAAGACCTCTACCTCTGTCCATTCAGAAAGTGCATTTACAACAGACGCACCAACTCCGTGCAGACCGCCTGCGACCTTATATCCGCCGCCGCCGAATTTTCCGCCTGCATGAAGAACTGTAAATACGACTGTCACAGCCGGGATTCCAAGCTTTGGCTGAATGCCTACGGGGATACCACGTCCGTTATCGCTTACTCTTATGATATTGCCGGGGAGTATCTCAACATCGATCTTTGTACAGTAGCCTGCGAGTGCCTCATCGATTGAGTTATCGACGATCTCATATACAAGATGATGCAGTCCTCTCGGTCCTGTTGAACCTATGTACATACCCGGTCTTTTTCTTACTGCTTCAAGGCCCTCAAGAACCTGTATTTCATCGGCTCCGTATTTTTCATCTGTCTGCGAAATATCGTTATTTTCCTCGTAACCGATATTTTCCATGTTATCCATTTCTGATCTTACCTCCGTTATCTGAGGGGACAATATATGCCCTGATTATAAATAAAACAGTTCAAAAGCTGCATTTCAGTGCCGCTTTTCTTTTTTCTTTTCACGTTTTTCCGACTTGGTAAATTTTTCCGCCCTGAATCTTACCGTAAGCGGAAGCATAAATATTGCTGCCGTAATAACCGCCGCATCGGCAAGCATTATTATTACAGGAACAAAATTTTCGCTTGTTACCATGATTGCCGTATTTGCTGCGATAAGCAGCAGACAGACCGCTGACATAAACAAAAGCTTTCCTTTTGTTTTGCTAACGCTGAATTTTTTTTTGCAATGATAGCAAAGCATTGTGCCCTGCTTCATGTTTTTTACCTCCTTGTAGCTGTAAACAGCCTTACAATGAGGACAAACAGGCAATTTCAGCAATATCTGCACCTCTTTTTATTTTCCGTTTCCGAAAATAAATGAAACATCTGCACCTTTGGCTGTTTCATCTTTTCCGTCGTCTTTCTTTTCATCAGATTCAGCCTGAGTTTCCTGTGACTGATCTGTCTGTGTATTATCCTCAGCTGTTTCCTGAGCTGTTTCCTCTTCAGCTGACTGCTGAGCGATTTCAGCATAATCCTCTGTATTATTCATACTTCCGGTAATATCTATATCGAGTCCTGAACTGATATCCTCCACAGGTTCATTTTCATCAATAATCCTGCTGTCTATAAAATCGGGATCCTCGTTCTGTTCATTTTTGATACTGCTTTTTACCTTCATAAAGCTTGAGCTGAAGTCATCGCCTATATCAAGATCGATAGGCTGTTCCTGAACGAAGCTTTCTGTTTTTTCCTCAGGTATAGGGCTTATTTTTCTGTGAAGCTTCTTGACTGCTGATTTGTCATTGCAGGGTTCAAGCCTTACAAAATACGGTACGATCAGATAAAATACGAGGAACGGTGCCAGAACATAGAATATTCCCCAGATATTTCCATGATCCCCGAACATTGAATAAAGGAATAGTATCAGAAACGATAATACTACCGCCGCACTTGCGATTCCGTAGATTGTTTTGTTAATTACAACATTGGAGATGCATTTACAGCCTGAGCAGCAGTGTTCGCCTCTTGTTTTCAGTATTGCCGCACCGAAAAACGACACCTTTCTGTGACAGTACGGACATTCTGTAAGCAATCTTTTTGCCATTGGGATCCTTCCTTTCTTCATATACCCCTTATCTTTTATCAGTTCTTTTAATAATTGTCATTGGTGAAAACTGACATATATATATTTTATGCTCGCCGTTTTCCCTGCAGATTATGAATGATTTCGGCAGGTCCTGTGAGACATTGATTATTCTTCCTTCTTTTTGTGCCTTTGCAAGAAAATCTCTTGTCCTGTAAGACAATGTGGAATTATCGAGATCGAATATCCCGACGATATCCCTTGTATTCAGCACCTTATTTCCTCCTATATGGATATACATACTATTCCTCCGCAGTAATCCTGCCCTCACTGACGCAGATCACATTTTCGGCATAGGTATTCTTTTCACAGCAGGTTATGAACACCTGCATTCCGCTGAGTTTTGTCAGCAGGAAATTCTGTCTTGAGGGATCAAGCTCGCTCAAGACATCATCAAGAAGTATGACCGGACTTTCTCCTTTTTCCTTTCCGAGAACTGCAGCCTCTGCAAGCTTCATTGAAAGAACAGCAGAACGCTGCTGTCCCTGTGAGCCGAAGCTTTTAGCATCCCTGCCATTTATTTTTATCACAATATCGTCCCTGTGGACACCTGAATTTGTATATCCGCATAAAATATCCTCTTCATGTCTGTTTTTCAGTGCAAGAAGTGTTTTCTCATATATTTCTCCGATATCATAGCGGTTTTCCGCCTTACAGTTCATTCTGTATTCAAGCGTCATTTTTTCTTTTCCTCTGCTTATCCCGTCATAGAATGCAACAGCCGGAAAGCAGAGTTTTTCTATATATTTAGCTCTTTCGATTGCAACCTTTGAGCCTGAATCCGCAAGTGCCTCATCCCAGACTGAAAGTGTATCCCTGAGTGAAGGATTCCGCAAAATTGATTTGAGCAGATTATTTCTTTCATTCAGAGTTTTCTTATATCTTGACAGTCTTGCGGCATACATCGGGTCTGTCTGACAGATTGCTGCGTCTATAAAGCCTCTTCTTTCATCAGGACCGTTTTTTATCAGCGTCAGATGATCCGGAGAAAAAACTACTGCACAGAATTTTCCGACTATCTCAGAAAGATATTTTCTCGGTATTCCGTTAAGTGACGCTTTTCTTTTTCCTTTTTCTATTGAAATTTCAAGTTTCTGATCTCTGCCCTCGGTATTGAAAGAGGCACTGATAAAAGCCTTATCCTTTCCGAAGGCTATTATCTCCTTTTCCTTGGAGCCTCTGAAGGATCTTCCTCCCGTAAAAAGCCATATACATTCGATCAGATTGGTTTTTCCCTGAGCGTTGCTTCCGTATATGACATTGATTCCTTTCACAGGTTCAAAACATGAGTTTTCCAGATTTCTGTAATTTCTGAATTCAATTTGCTTCAAATACAAATCAGCACACCTCAAAAACAGCTCCGTCAAATTCGGCACAGTCTCCTCTTCTGAGCTTTTTTCCTCTCATTGTGCAGACCTCGCCGTTCACCTTCACCTCACCGTTTTGTATAACGAGCTTTGCATGTCCGCCGGTTTCAGCGGCACCTGAAAGCTTCAGAAGGTTATCCAGACGGATATATTCTTCTGTTTCCTTGATTTTTATTTTTTCCTTGTTCATCTTGTCAACCTCATCGGCAGCAGAAGGAACAGAAAGCTGTCTCCCTCTGTCGGAGTCACTACCATCGGACTGAGTGCACCGTTGAGTGACAGATTTACCTCATCGGTTTCGCTGTATCTCAGTGCATCAAGCAGAAAACGGTTATTGAAGCCGATTTCAACACCTTCGCCCTCGATTACTGCTTCAATTTCATCATTTGCATTTCCGAGCGGTGTATTACAGCTTGTTTTTATCATGCTGTCATCAATAAGGCATCTTATCGGGCTTTTCATTTTATCTGTCAGCAGCAGCGACATTCTTTCGATCGCATTTATGAATTTTCTTGTGTTTACCTTGAGCTTTGTAGAGTGGATCTTCGGAATCGAGCTTTTGTAATTCATGAATTCCCCGTCTATAAGTCTTGATATTATACTGTATGAACCGATCTTGAATATTATATGTCTGCCGCTTGCGATAATATCGATGTTTTTTGTTTCCTCTGTTATAAGCTTCAGCACCTCAAGCAGGGATTTTCCCGGTACTATAAAGGTCTTGTCCCCCTCATAGTCAATTTTTTCAGTTCTTATTGCAAGACGATAACCGTCAACCGAGATTATCCTGATACAGCCTTCTTCTATTTCAAAAAGCGAGCCCTTATGTGCAGGTTTTATATCATTGTCAGAAACTGCATATATAGTCTGTCTTATCATTGAGCTGAGAGTTTCGCCGTCGATTCTTACTGTATCTGTGCTTCTGATAGCAGGAATTTCCGGATAATCACCTGCAGGCATTCCTATTATCTTATAATCCACTCTGCCGCTTGTGATATAGACAATATTTTTTTCATCAACTTCTATCCTGATATTATCTTCAGGAAGTTTTCTTATTATTTCAGCAAACAGTCTTGCTGTGATTATTGCAGCACCCTCTTCTCTGACAGATGCATCTATTGTTGTTGTTATACATATATCGAGGTCATATCCGAAAAGCTGCAGGCTGTTGTTTTCTGCCTTGACGAGTATTCCCTCAAGAGCAGGTGTGGATGACTTGG
>ONRO01000157.1 GCA_900320235.1 uncultured Eubacteriales bacterium | reverse complement strand
CGGGGTGTTGGCACGGGGTGTTGGCACTTTTTAGTGGTATTGACATTTTTGATAAATTAATATACAATATTATAAGTGGAATTATCATTTTTGGAAACAGCATAGTGATTTTATTGAGGCAATATTATTAATAAGCTGTATATTTGGAAATATACGCTTTTTGATCGATCAGGCAGTAATCTGCAACGGAAGTGAGAATTATGTTTGAATTTCTGAAAAATAAAAAAGGCGATGAATTGAAGATCGATCCCCAGCTTGCTCTGGAACTCTCTGATGAGGCTGAGGATCTTCTTGAAGACAATGAACCAAAAAAAGCTGAAAAACAATTCAGAAAAGCTTTTGAAATCTATAAACAGCTCAATGCTGATGAACCGGAAAAATTCCGCAGTGAGCTTGCTCATTGTGCAGCCGGGTTGGGCAGTGTTTATGAGCTTCTTGAAAAATACAACGACGCTTATGAACATTATCTGATCGCTCTTGAGCTTTATAAAGAACTTCTGTCAAAGGATAATGACGAAAGCTCTGAATTGCTTGCGGAAACTTACTGCAATATCGGAGATACTTATTTTTTCCGCAATAAATATGATGATTCAGAAAAAGAATATAAAAACGCTCTTGAGATCTATATTGAACTTGTCGGCAAAAACTGTGATAAATATCTTGAGGATGTCGCATACTGCTATGACTGTCTTGCAAAGTCCAGCAGCGGTAAGGAAGAATACAGCCGCTCAATTGAATATTATGAAAAGGTAATCGAAATTTATAATAAGCTTATCGCTGATTACAACGGTTCACAGGCTGATGATACTTCAATTGACTATAATGACGAGCTTGCCGGTGTTTACGGTGATATAGGTTATATCTATTCCTGCTGTAAAAACTACGAAGATGCCGAAAATTATTATCTTAAAGCAGCTTATATTTTCAAAACCCTTGCAAGTATCGATCCCGAGGAATATTCTGAAAGTCTTATCTCCCAGTACGAGGATCTTGCTGCTCTGTATGAAGATATGGGCAAAACTGATCTGGCTAAGGAATATGATAAAAAATCACAGACTCTTTGAATCTGAACTCTATAAAAACTTAACCCTTCCGTATCTCTTTATTCAGATACGGAAGGGTTTGTGTTTTATTAAGTTATGTTTTATTTTTTCTTACTGGTCTGAACCTCAGGTACAGTTGCGGGTTTTTGTTCTTCTGCTTCGTTTTTATCAATTGATGTTTTCAGCTGATCGAATGTCACGCCGTATTTTTCTGCAATATCCCTTGCGTAGCTGACGCCCTCCGGCGGTGCAAGAAATACCTTGTATGATCTCTGTCCCTCATGTATACCTGTAATAAGCGAACAAACCTTCATATCTCCAGGATGTGAATTCATTACATCAAGCTGCATCGCAAGCTCATGCATATGTGTATTGAATATCGTCCTTGCGCCAAGATATCTCATGGCACGAACTACGTCTTTTGCTATATACAGACCTTCTGCAAACGATGTTGTCGCAAGGGATTCATTAAGCAGAAGCAGACTTTTATTTGTCGCAACTTCAAAAATCTCACTGAGTCGCTTGGATTCTTCTCCGAGTCGTCCGAGGTTTACTGTGCGGTTTTCATCTGCCGGGAAATGAGTGTAGATATTATCACACGGAGAAAGTGATATTTCTTCCGCCGGAACATATATTCCATGCTGGGCAAGCAGAAATACTATTCCGACTGCCTGGGTAAATGTCGTTTTACCGCCACGGTTCGGACCTGTCATTATATAAATTCCGTTTTCAAGTGAAAAATCAAAATCATTACGGATAATATCAACTTTCTTTCCGGAAAGTATCTGTATTGCAAGTTTGAGATTGTATATTCCTTTGGAATGCATTTCTCTTCTCTCGATATCAAGCATTTCCGGCTTTGCCATGGGTATGCCCAGATCGATGAGCTTTGAGCAGAAATCTGCCCATCTGATGAAAAATACAAAATCAGGAATCAGCTTTGTCAGACTGTATCCGCTTATATTGACATATCTGGAAAGCTTGTTTTTGATCTGCTTGACTGTTGAACCGAGCATCTCACTTACTACACGGCTGAGTGTGCTCATGAGCGGATCGTCTCCTGCTGCTTTACCGACTGTATGTATCTTCGTCATTCCTGAGAAAGAAGTACCGTGATGTATCTCACTCTTTTTTGATGTAAAATCAAGGAACATATTCAAAAGTCCCGGACGATAGAATTTTTCATCGTTGAGGGAAACAATTCCGACTTCCACCGGACGCATATGACTGTCAAGGTTGATTCCGAGAGATACGCTGCGTATCCTGCCGACCTCGTTTACAAGTTCCTTGATATCCTGCTTCAGATATTCAAAGCCGCTTTCTGTATAAACGGAGTTTACATATTCCTTGAGCTTTTTAAGTCCCTCTGATCTGATATCATTTTCGGTCAGACATTCATTTATTCCTGTGATACAGTTTACATAAACATCAAGCTCCTGAAGACGGTTGATCAGCTGCCAGATAGGTTCAGCTGTATTATCCCTTGCGGATTTTTCAAGATCTTTCAGATAATCAAGCTGTTCAAGCAGCTCCTTTATTTTTTCACGAAGGCTCGGAAATCTGAGAATATCCTCGAAAACATCGCAGCGATAGCTTATTGTTTCAGGATCGTGTTCAAGCCTCGTCATCATTCTCTTTATTACATTCTGCTCATATTCGCTTTCTGTAATACTATCACATATATAGTCAAGAGACAGGTCATTGCAGCATTCTTCACCAAGTGTCATATATGACGGACTTTTTCCCTCGGGATACATAAGACTGAAATTTTCAATTTGCATATGATTTCTACCTCCGTTATTTTTTAGCCATATTCGTTAACCAGCGTTTTCTGTAACTCTATAATAACATGACCATACTGATAATTCAATCAACTATCCGGCAAACCATTAAACCGTTACGTTAATAACTAAACTTACAGTCTTGTTTTTATATCAACGGTTTTTTTCTGTCATTAAGAGTGACAAAATTCAGCTGCTTTTTACCTTTGAGTTCCCTTGCAATTATCAGCAGCGGAAGAATCACATGAGCATTCTCATATGTATATGTCTTTATTATCTCTTTGTCTGTCTCAACTTCAAAGCATTTTGTCAGCCCTATACTGCATAGCTCATTCATACATTCAAGCGTTGTCTTCTCATTTATTCCTGTTTTATCTACTATCAGCTTCAATGAAGCATGGGTGTTTTTTCTTCCATAGAGATATTCAAGAATCCTGAGATTATTCTCATTTCCGAGAATTCTGAATATTCCTGCAAGCTCCCGGGCATCACCAAGATAATCCCCCGCTCCGTTTTCCGGTTCGGGCATCAGGAAAAAATACCTCATATCTTTGGAAAGACGGGCTGTGACAATACCGCTGTCGTAAATCAGTCTTGAATAGAATTCATTTCCGTATTCATCGTCAAGAGATTCAATCATTTTATAGCTGAATCTGTCCTTTATCGAATTCTTTCCTGTAAGCCCCATCTCAATCGACCAGCAAAGTCCGAATGCCCTTTTGAAAGCATCATCCGGCTCCATTATGCTAAGCTCCTTTGTCACTGTGCTTTCAATGCTTTCTTCCCTGCTGCAGTCAAACAGAGAATCTATCGTCACACCCAGCACATCTGCGATCTTCGGGAGAAGCTCTGCATCCGGTGATGCACCTCTCTCCCATTTTGATATACCCTGTGCTGTCATTCCGACCATCTGTCCGAGTTTTTCCTGAGTAATACCTTTTTTGATCCGCAGCTCACGGATCCTTTGTCCTAATATCCCCTGCATATCTTCTGTCTCCGTTTGTTATTATTCTGCCTGTCATTGCATCAATTTGTCTGCTGCTCCGTACAAGCTTTAAGGAAACGCTGATTTTGTCATAAACCGACGGTTGAGTGCGGGACAAACCCCTCAGATTTATTATTTCCTGTTTAATTTCAGTTTTAATAACAATTTATTCAGTGTTTCCAATATTATTATTCTGTACTTTAATTATAGTACATTTTGAGTCAGTATAACAACAAAATAGTAGAAAATATATAAAAAATTGTTGATTATTTCTTCCGATTGGAATATAATAAGTTTAATTGTATTATTAAAGTTAAGGAAATACACAATATTCCGGAGTCAGGCTTCTTTTTTTGCCTTTCCGGTTTATTATCAGAACATCAATTCCTTAATTACATGAAGGAGCATAGTATGAAAATCAAATCCGGCAGACTTTTGGCTACATTACTTTTAATATCGGGAATTATTGCTTCGGCTGTTTCTCTGAGCGGCTGCAGCGACTTCAGCTTTAACCCTATCGGAAAATGGAAGCTTTCAAGCGATATTATTTATTGCGACGGAAAATTCTTTTCTGATGAAAAACCCGGATATATGAAAACTGCACTTAACGATAACAGTGATCCATCATATATCTATATGGGTGATCTGATTTATTCTTTCGGTAAATCAGGAACAGGTACAGTTTCTGTTGACGACGGAAAAAGCGTTACAAAAACCATGGACTTCACCTATACATATACTGATAAAGAAGTCACTATTCATCTGACAGATGATTATTACAGAAGAAATAACCTCGACAGTGTCGAAGTCAGATATTCTGTGGAAAACGATAAAAACGGTGCTCTTATTCTTAAAACTCAGGATAAGTACAAAGCTCAGGATACCTCCGGCAAACAGCATGATTTTAACGAGGTAAAGCTTCTTTCAAGGCTCTGATTAACTATTTCCTGCAGTCAGGATTTTATTATCCGTAAAGTTTTCACGAAAATCAGATAAACAGCAGAAATTATCCGGCAGCAGGCTCAAAGCTTGCTGCCGGATATTTTATTGAGCAATAATTTTTGCTTTTAAGCATTCCGTGTATAATGGAAAATATACTGCTGTGCGATTCCTGCTGTTTTTCCGAGCCTTGCAGGGTCAACTCCTGCAAAATCAGAGGCAAGTGCCTTTTTCATCCAGACATCTACCGGAAAGGCTTCCATCCTGTGCAGTCCGTAAAGCAAAGTACATTCTGCGACCTTTGCTCCGACTCCGGTTATTTTCATAAGTTCTCTCCGGCAATCTTCAATGGGGGCAGTTTTCATTTTTTCCAGATCAGTTTCTCCGCTGCTGACCTTTCTTGCAGCGTCAATTATATATCTTGCCCGGAAGCCTGCCCTGAGCGGTGCAAGCTGCTCAGGCTCAAACTTTGCAAGAACCTCTGCCTGAGGGAATGAATAATCTCCGCCGATATCCTCCCCGAAGTTTTCACACAGTCGCGATACAATACCTTTTATCCTCGGAATATTATTATTCTGCGAAATTATGAACGAACAAAGGGCTTCCCAGGGTTCCTGAGAAAGTATCCTGATTCCGTTGAGCTTTGATGCTGCTGCCGAAAGCCCCGGACAAAGCTGTGTCATCTCACATCTGAGCTGCTCATAATCTGTCTCAAGATCAAAATATTCATTCCAGAGCTGCCCGAAGGTCTTTTCATCAGCACCCTCGATCACTACAATATCGCCGTCCCTGTAAAGCCGGACCTTTTTTCCCCTGACAACCGCACTGTATGAACCATCCTGAGCTTCGTCCCAGCGAAAACACTGTCCGCATTCAAATGTATTTCTAAGATCAAATGCGTCACAGGCTGTAAGCTCTGCTCCACGCTCTGTAATCCTGTATTCCATATTTTCCTCCGTTTTTTCATTCCCGTATGCTGATCGTTAACAGAAAAACCACCCAAGGTTCTGCAAAAGCTCAGGTTATCGTTTTTTCAGCATTTTTCTGATATCATTTATTTTCTCCCGTATTAATATGAGGACTTTTCATAAGTAATACTGCAAGAAGATACAAGGCTGTGACAAGAAGAGTGAAATTATATCCCGATCTCAGCAGTACAAGAAAGCCGAGTATTCCGAGCGGTATTATCACAGCCGCTGTAAGAATATCCTGTATGAGCATTGCACGCCTGATATCAATTTTTCGGCTGAGTATAATCATCAAAGCCTGACCGCCGTCAAGCGTATGTGCCGGCAAAAGATTAAAAAATGCAAGTGTGAGATTAGCATTTACAAAAAGCTTCAGGATATCATTTCCGAAGAATATCTCCGGTATAAGCGCTGCTGTGCCGGCAATAATATTAACAGCTACTCCTGCAAGGGTAACGGTTAGCTCCTGTTTTGTTCCACGCAGAGGCTTGCTGCTGTCAACTATCGCAATATCAAAAAGCGTAAGTCTTATCCTGTCAGGCATACATCCGTAATACCTGAGCATAAGAAGATGTCCTGATTCATGCAGAATCACTGAAACAAAACATGAAAGCACCGACATACTGCTGTCATATATTATAACTGCTGTCATTATCACCGCAAGCGGATAGCTTATCTCAAACGTAACGCCGTATATCTTAAGCTTCATCTTTTTTTCCGGCAGATATGTCAAGATATTTCGAGGGATCAGCATTTTTTCCGCCGACGATCACCTCAAAATGAAGATGCACTCCGTATGCCTGACCTGTATTGCCTGCAAGTGCGATCTTATCCCCCGCACTGACCATATCGCCCTTCTTTACAATCAGCTTGCTACAATGTGCATACAATGTCCTGATATTATTATCATGAGTAATTACAATATAATTTCCGTAGCTGTCATCCTTCTGTGCAATAGTGACCTGTCCGCTGCCTGCTGCAAAAATGCTTTCATTTTCCTGAGCAGCAAGATCAATCCCCTTATGAAGCTGTACGCTTCCGTCAAGCTGTCTTTTTCCATAAGCAGATGTGACCTCCAACGTTTTCAGCGGAGAGGTCATTCTGACAGCCGTTTCATTTTTTCCGTCTTCACCCTGCTGTACATATGCCTTGTTTTCCGAGCTTACGCTTACCTCATCGGAATATGGCATGATCCTTGTGATATTATCTGTAAAAACAGAATTATTGTAATTACTGAAAAACCATGTCCCGGTCTGAGCATAGATATTCCCGCCGATAAGCTTTATGACAAAAGCAGCAGCTACTGCGGCTATACATACTCCGAGCTGAATGAATATCAGAAGCATTCCACGGGTTTTCCCGTGCCTTGTCTTTTTTTCATCGTCCTGCTGCTCATTTATTTCAGTATGATCAGCAGTTCCATCTGTATAGCGGTTTTCTTCAAAATCATATTCCATTTCAGTTCCCTCCGACCGTACAATTCCTGTCCGGCATCAAACTTTTTCTGCCGTTTTCTCTACTTAATATATATGTACGCAGGGAACAAGTATGTATATTTACCTTGAAGCAAGATATTCGTTATATTCCTCCAGAGTCATGCTGAGCGTTCTCATCTGAAGTGCATTTTCCTTTCCTACATAGCGGAAATGTGTCGGGTCAAAATCAAAGCCTGTGCTTTTTTCCTTGCCCTCAGGGTATCTCAGGATAAAGCCGTATTTTGTACTGTTTGATTCGAGCCACCGGAATTCTTCTGTCTCTGAAAATTCCTTCTCCGTTCCTCCTGACAGTGTAACAGCAAGTCCGCTCTGGAATTCACTATGGTTTTCCGCTGTCACCGTTTTCTCTGCCTGAGCCTCGGCATTTGCCTTTGACAGCCCTTCATCAGTCTGAAGTCTGCTGACTTCTGCCTGAAAAGACTTATGCTGTATTTCAGGTGAAATATAGCCTCCTGTAAGCTTCAGGTCAATGCCGGAATCCTGTGAGGCTTTCATCATTTCGCTGAGCGACTCTGAAATACACCTGTCCACCTTGATATTTTCATAATCAACAAGATCCGTCTTATAATCGGACGGCAGCGGGCTTTCAGGTGATATCACAAGCAGAAGCTTGCTTTCATCGTATTCTACCGGCTTGCTTTTCTCCACAGTTTCAGTCTTTGTCTGCCGGCTGTTATCCAATATACCTGTAAACTGGCTTATTCCGACCGCAAGCAGTATGATCAAAAGAACAATTATCAGAATCGGCATTATTATTATAAGCTTTTTCAGCCCTGAACCTGATTCACTTTCCGGTACAAAGCTGCTTTTTCTTCCAAGACTGCTGTGCTGCCGAAGCTGTTTTTTTCTCAGGGCATTTTTTGCATACATTCTATCGTTTTTCTTCACTATCCACCATCCCTAACAGAATGTTATGTTCTTATCTTTTATTCTGTACCGGAAAACAGCTTTCTGTTCCGGCATTTACATAATTTATAACTACAAAAGGCACAACGTGTCACGTCATGCCCGATGTACTCAAGGCGTCAGCCGCCAAGTTCTATCATTTTATCAATACATTTTCTTGCATCAGCTATCATCTGAGCATCCATTTCTATCTCTTCCCCGCCTTCACCCTTAACACAGGCAAGTACATCAGGCAGGGTCGTTGCCTTCATATTTTCACAGATCAGACTCTTTGAAAGCGGATAGAATTTCTTATCCGGACATTCATACTGCAGATGCTCTGCAATACTGTTTTCCGTTCCGATTATGAATTCTTTTCCGTCTGACTTTTTTGCATATTCCATTATCCCTGAGGTCGAGCCGATATAATCTGCAAGCTCTGCAACTGCCGGACGGCATTCGGGATGAACAAGCATTTCAGCATCCGGATGCAGTGCCTTTGCAGCTTCCGCCTGCTGTCTTGTCACGGCAGCATGTACCGGACAGCCCCCCTGAAGGAATTTTATATTCTTTTCAGGCACAAGTGATGCGACATATGCACCAAGATTACAATCCGGTATGAACAGTATATTGTCATTGTCTATTGCCCTTACTATCTTCACTGCTGATGATGAAGTTACGCATACATCACAGACTGTTTTCAGCTCTGCTGTTGTATTGATATATGCAACAACTGTATATCCCTCATACTGCGGCTTTATGCCCTCGATCAGCTCCTTGTCCATCTGCTCTGCCATCGGACAGCCGGCTGTCGGAGCTGAAAGTATTACCTTTTTCTCCGGCGAAAGCATTTTTACAGTTTCCGCCATAAAACGTACACCGCACATGATAACCGTCTTGTTAGGTACAGTAGCCGCAAGCTTGCTGAGTGCGTAGGAATCCCCTGTAAAATCAGCAATCTCTGTTATCTCGTGTGCCTGATAGCTGTGTGCAAGTATGCATACGTCATTTTCTTTTTTCAGACGAAGTATCTCGTCCTGTATTTCCCTGATATTCATATTTTACTCTCCGTTTTTCCGCACAGGCTAAGAATAATAACCATGCGGCTTATTTTTTCATTTTCCCGTACTTACATTCCTTGATTCAGTCTGATAACAGCAATTGTTTTCTGCACATCTGATCAATGTTAAATTTCTGTCAGGTAAGCTACGGATACTATTATAAATAAAAATGTCAAGTTTAAAATGAATTTTGACAAGTTTGCTTGACATCAGTATTATTATATGCTAAAATAAATCCAGCAAAATCATGTTGCTTTTTTGAAAACTGATTTTGGTGCACCGCAGATAGGACAGATCCAGTCATCGGGAAGCTCCTCAAACGGGATAAGCGGGTCACTGTATTCATATTTACAGATAGTGCAGACATATTTGTCTGTTTCTTCTTCCTTTTCAGGAACAAAGGTAGGTGCATACTGCGG
>ONRO01000105.1 GCA_900320235.1 uncultured Eubacteriales bacterium | reverse complement strand
TATGCAGTACTTATTATAATAACACAATTATCCGCCCGTTGCAATAGCGATATCTCTGAATTCCTGTACGATGCCGCATTAAAGCTTATTTTCCGGCTCTTTTTTTATTTTTTGTCAATCTGACCACAGATCATTCTGATAAGGATCATGTTTTATACATTTTTTCAGAATGACTTTCCGTTTCCAAGCAGAAGGAACAGTGAACCTGCTCCGCAGACTGCTTCTACAATACTGAATACCACAACTATCTTTACCTCTGACCAGCCGCACATTTCAAAATGATGATGGATCGGACTCATTTTGAAAAGTCTTTTGCCGTGTGTCAGCTTGAAGTATGTTACCTGAAGTATTACAGAGAACATTTCTATAATATATACAAGGCATATCGGAATAAGGAATAACTCCAGATCAAGTCCGAACAGAAGTGCACAAAGATATCCGCCCAGATAAAGCGAACCTGTATCTCCCATAAATGTCTTTGCCGGATTGAAATTCCAGATCAGGAATCCAAGACATCCGCCGGCAATTGCTGCTGACATAATTGAAAGTCCTGTTCTTGCTGTATATCCTGCCATAAGCATCACGAAAATACCTGCAAAGAAGGTCACAGAACCGTCAAGACCGTCTATACCGTCAGTAAGATTTACTGCATTTACGATTCCGACTATAAGTATTGCTGAAATCGGATAATAGAGTATTCCGATATCGAGCATTCCATAGAACGGAATATAGGTATCTGTTTTTTCTCCGAAAAGGTAAAGTGTAAACAGATATGCAGCTGCTACTGCAAACTGAAGTACAAGTTTCTGCTTTGGAGTAAGACCAAGATTACGCTTTTTTGCTACCTTTACATAATCGTCAATAAAGCCTATGGCACCATATGCAGCAGCCATAAACAGACCTGCATATATTTTTACGCTCTGTAACGGAGTTTCAGGTGCGATGCCTCTTGAATCAGTTCCTGTGAGATGGAATAGTATCACACAGACAAGAGTCGCTGCTATACTCGCTGCAATGAACATAAAGCCGCCCATTGTCGGAGTTCCCTGTTTTCCCTTATGCCATTTTGGTCCTTCCTCAAGTATCGTCTGTCCGAAATGTTTTTTCTGGAGAAACGGTACAAGCCATATTCCAAGTAGTCCGGCAATTGCGAAGGATGTTATCGCCGAAACTATTGTCCATATTCCTGACATTGGAGTTCCACCTTTCTGCAGATTACTCTGCGATGACCTTTCTTATCTCAGGCCACGGTTTTTTTGATTTCGTATTATTTTAATCAACCTTCAAAATAATTGATTATTGATGCAAGCGGAAGTCCCGTCGCAAGAAGCACTCCTGTACAGGCAAGCACTTCATCAACAGAGTATTTTCCATTGATGATATTAACCCGACTCAGTATTCCATTACCGATAATATCAAATGCTGCGATCCCGTTTTTCTCCGATTTATTCCTGCATGCTACATCCGCACCGTAATTCTCCGCTGAATAGGTAATGATATCGTCATTATCTTCTCCGTAGAACTGCATTGCGTTTTCATAGGATGTCACCCTGCTGCGGAATTCCTCAGCAGGCTTCAATTCGTCTGCACTGTCAAAAAGGATCGTATCCGCGATGATATTTTCCGGACGTTCACCTTTGAACTGCGGTGTTTCAATAATAAAATCCGTATTCAGCGAAAAATCATCTATGCAGGTATTATATGAGCAGAAATTCAGAATATCTGACACAATATCTGCGATCCTGTCGCCGTTTTTACAGTCAATCATTATAAGTCTGGGAGTCTGAACCGTTTTGATACGGTTTGTCATTCTGAGCACCTTCCTTCGCTTCTGTTATTACTACATGATACTGTTATCCTGGTTGAATACAACCGTCACTACCGTATACGGTTCTACCTCTTTTCCGGCCGGTATATCCTGTGATTTAGCATAGGATGCCGTATATTCTGACGAGGAACCCATTATCGTCAGATTCAGATTATGTGTTGTCGCAAGATAATTTACATCACTGATACTGCAGCCCGTGAAATCAGGTACTACTACCTTATTCCGTGACTTGCTTTCCTCATCAGTATAAAGTACTACCGTACCCTGACTTGGTACATTTGAATATGCCTGCGGATTCTGAGCCACGACCTTATCTCCGCTTCCTGAAACCTGTACCTTCAGATTCAGGTTTTCAAGCTCCTTCTGAGCCTGACTTACTGTCATTCCGGCATAATCCTTTATCGCTGTTTCCACCTGTGTCATTTCGTCCTGTGCATAGACCTTTTCTACTCCGAGATACGGAAGAACCTCACTCATAATATTTCTGAAGCATGGTCCTGCAACAGCTGAACCATAATAGTTTATTTCAGGGTCAGGCGTATCGAAATAGCAAAGAAGGGCTATTTCCGGATCATCGCATGGCGCTATTCCGCAGAATGATGCGATATAGTCATTTGTCTCATTTCCCTCTTCATCGACGATTTTCTGTGATGTACCTGTTTTTCCGCCGATACGGTAGCCTGCAACATAGCCGTTTGTTGCACCGCCAGAGCGTGCATTTCTTTCAAGTATAGAGCACATCTGTTTTGCTACACTTTCGCTTATTACCTGACGCTTGACCTCAGGCTCTGTATTCTTGACAACATTTCCGTTTGAATCAACTACCTGCTGAACAACATAAGGCTGCATGAGCTTACCCTTGTTTGCAATTGCTGCACAGGCTGTTACCATCTGGATAGGTGTGATCTTGAAGTTCTGTCCGAACGATGCAACCGCAAGGTCCATCATATCCATTCCTGCCGGCTGATCCTTTTTATTGAAGAATACATCTTCACTTTCACCGGGAAGATCGATTCCTGTTTTTTCAGAAAAGCCGAAGCCGACATAATAATTATAGAATTTCTCTCTTCCAAGAAGATCCACGCCCATCTGCATGAATGCAGGGTTACACGAATTACAAAGTGCCTGTTCGAGAGTCTGGATGCCATGTCCTGCGCTGTCCCAGCAGGTGATCGGGTCCGCACCTTCATAGGGTGAATATCCGCCCTCACAATGGAAGGTCGTATTATCCGTGATAAGACCCTCACTGAGCACTGCAGATGCCGTTACCATCTTGAATACTGAACCGGGCACATAGGTATCACTTACGCCCTTGTTTCTCCACTGTGTATTCAGTGCCTTTGTTTCTGCCTCTGCCTTTTTATTCTCAGGCAAAGCTTCTATCTCCTTGCGGGTTTTCTCATCCGCGATCTCAAACGGATCATTCGGATTGAATGATCCTTCACATGCAAATCCGAGTATTGCGCCTGTTTTGACATTCATCATTATTGCACAGCCGCGGTTTGAAACATTGAATTCCTTTATTGTTTCCTTGACATATTTTTCCATTATGCCCTGGATATTTTCATCAATTGTAAGCACTACATCTGAACCGTCAGATGCTTCCACCTTCTGCTCATACTGATACGGCAGCGGCTGGTTATGTGCATCCTGTGCGATGACAATACGGCCTGTATTTCCGTTCAGCTCGTCATCATACTGATATTCTATTCCTTCAAGTCCCTGACCGTCTGAACCTACAAAGCCAAGGATAGAACCTGCAAAATCATCATGTGTATAATATCTTTTATAATCCTCAATAAGGTTTATTACTCCGCTGATCTTGTTTTCCTTGTATATTTTGCTTTCAAATGCAAGAATCTTATTCTTGATCTTGGTTTCGACCTTGTTTTTAAGAACTACATAATATGAATTTTCATGTGTCTTTTTAAATATTTCATCCTCGTCCATTTCAAGGATATCTGCAAGTCCTTTTGCTACAATCCGGCGGCTTGCATCGTCATCTTTCTTAAAGTTTGCCGGTGCAAGAACAACATTCCATACAGTTATACTCTGTGCAAGAATATTGCCGTTCTTATCATAAATGCTTCCTCTTTTTGCTGATACTGTCGTATCATGAAGCTGTTGTTCAACAGCCCTCTGCTGTAATTCCTCAGCCTGATACACCTGGAGATAAAAAAGCCTTGCAAATACAGTGCCAAAGCCAAGTATAATTATTATCAGCATCAATATCGTTGACCTTTGCCACAGCTTTGCAGCAGCGCCTTTTTTTGCCATTCTCTCACCTTCCCCTTAATAAGCCATATCAGGCGGATTTAGTGTAAAAACTGCACCAAAAGAGCAGCTTTACGTCAGCCCCTTCGGTGCTATGCAGAATTACCGCATATATTTTCCTTTTCCGGAACCTACTGTTCCGTTATCTGTTCTCACTTATGAAGTCTTTTAAATAATATGCTGAAAACATATTTTTTATACTTTATGGAATCATTTCTTCTGTCACATTCCGAACGCATCAAATATTTTCATAAAGATATTGTCTGAACTCTTGTCCTTCACAACCTCACCCTTATCTCCGTCAGACAGTGAGATAAATCTCTTCTGAGCGTTTTTTGCCGGAACCATATTCAGCTTTGTCTCTGCGTACTGCTTTACAAAATCATCTGTAAGCTTGCTTTCTATTGTAAGCTTATACTGAGCCTGTTTATTCTGAAGCTCGGTAAGCACTTCTTCCTTGTTATTTATCATTTCGTTTATCTCATTGAGCTGAGCATTGAAATGTACAAGAAGAATTGCAACGGTTGCAACTAACAAAGTAAGAAAACCGACTGTGATTATCATAACAGGGTTGCGTTTTCTTCTCTGTGCCTTGGCTGACGAACCGTGGCTGATGCTGATGATCTGACCGCTTTTCTTTTTCTTTTTTGATTTTTTATCGGCACTTGACATTTCCATTTCAACTGCTTCAAGCAAATCGAGATCATATGCCTCTGTTCTTCTTTCACCTGCCATCAATCGTTTCCCCTTCCATCGGCATTGCCGAATGCATGTTTGTCATTATCCTGAAATTATATTCTAATAAATTTTATTCCCTTTGTCAAAGAAATGCTGAAAAAAATCATTTCTCATTTCATCAGCTTTCCCTCTGAATAACTGAAAAGCATTTTTGCTTCAATCATTATATATTATTTCCCCGGTTCTTTCAATACATCTGAGCTTTGCGCTCCTGCTGCGGGGATTTTCTTCAAGCTCCCCGGCATCCGCCTCGACCGGTTTTCTTGTTACCAGCTTTCCTGAAGGCTTTCTTCCGCATACGCATACCGGGAAATCCTTCGGACAGATACATCCGGTGCACCATTTGTTCATTCTCTGCTTGACCATTCTGTCTTCCAGAGAATGGAAAGTTATCACCGCAAGTCGTCCGCCCGGCTTTAATGAAGCAAAAGCTCCGTCCAGTCCGCAGCTCAGTCTTGTCAGCTCTCCGTTGACAGCTATCCTCAATGCCTGAAATGTTTTTCTTGCAGGATGCTTGTCATGTCTTTTGGCTGCCGGATATGCTGATTTTACAATCTCAGCAAGCTGAAGTGTTGTCGTGATCGGAGTTACCTGCCGCTCTCGTTCAATTGCTCTTGCTATATTTCTGGCAAATTTTTCTTCGCCGTATACTGTCAGGATTTTCGCAAGCTCTCCGAAGCTGAGCGTATTCACAAGTTCAGCCGCGGTCGTGCCGCTCTGACTCATTCTCATATCGAGCGGTGCATCATTATGATAGGAAAAGCCTCTTTCCACACAATCAAGCTGATGTGAGGAAACTCCTATATCCATCAGAACACCGTCCAGCGCAGATATCCCAAGCTCTCCGATTATCGTTGGTATTTCAGAGAAATTTGATTTTACAACCGTTACCCTGTCATCACACCCGAACCGCTGTTCAAGAACGCTGATTGCATCCGGATCCTGATCTACGCATATCAGACGTCCGCCGTACCCGAGATGCTCAAGTATTCCGGACGAATGTCCGCCTCCGCCTGCCGTGCCGTCGAGATAGATTCCGTCCGGCTTTATATCAAGCACTTCAATTGTCTGCCTGAATATGACAGGTTTATGGGAGAATTCCATATGCTCACCTCATCAAAGATCCAGCTCGTCCATCATATCGTATACATCGTCACCGGAAAGACTGCTGTTAT
Source organism: uncultured Eubacteriales bacterium (assembly GCA_900320235.1). Classification (GTDB taxonomy): domain Bacteria; phylum Bacillota; class Clostridia; order Oscillospirales; family Acutalibacteraceae; genus UBA1213. The sequence goes on along the minus strand of ONRO01000105.1, from coordinate 2,699 downwards.
ATTTATCCCATGCTTCTCCGTCCCAGATCTCGACCTTTGAGCCTGTTCCGTTTATTACAACGTCTTTATCAAGGCCTGCATATTCTCTTAGTGCCTGCGGAATCAGAACTCTTCCCTGTTTGTCAGGTATCAGCTCAGCAGCGCTTGAAAAAAGAAAACGGGTGATCTGTACGGTTTTTGATGAAGGCATTGCGGCGATCTTTTTGCCAAGCTCGTCCCAAGCCTGTTTTGATAATACTGTGATGGTGTTATCCTTACCCTTTGTTGCATAGAAGATCTCGCCAAGCTCCTCACGGAACTTTGCCGGCATTATCACTCGACCCTTAGGGTCTATATTATGTTGATAATTACCAATTAACATGATCCTGCACCTCAAAATTCGGATAACGGGAATGCGTACCATACATCCCCCACTTTGTTACATCTTCCACCACTTTCTTATTCATTATAGACCAACAGAGAAAAAAAAGCAAGGTATATAACATAATTTTTTTATTATTCAGATTGTATATTTACAGCAGAGAAATATAATATTTTGCCAAATAAATGCAAAAAACATCTGAAACCCTGATTATTGCAGAGTTTTCCCAATACTGTGATTTTTCATCCATGATTATATCCATTCTGACGAATTTTTTAATATTATGGTGGTGGAAAGTGGTTGGCATTATCGATCAGATGGAGTTTGCATGAATATTTAAAAAAATAATCATTATACAAATTGTATAAAAAAATACAATTGCTATTGAAAAAAATAGAAATTTATAGTATAATTAGTTAAATTATGCTGATACAGGAAAAACTTGTATTATTATTTCAGGCAGTGTTTTTCCCACGGTGATCTATTATTTTAAGAAAGCTTTTGCTCTTTGCGACTCTTTTTATGTATTTCTCAGATGCTTTCATAAATATTAATAATCCTGACTGCCTTTGATTATTACATGATGTCCTGATTCCGGCATGAAACAGAATATATTTCCGGAGGATCTGTTTTTTTCCTGCTGTTTTTTAAAACTACATTATAATACTTTATAATGTAATGCAGCCGGGTCTTACCTCTCAGAAAACACGGTCAGTTATTTTTCCGGAAAATTTATTAGTTGCTGAAAATAAAAATCGGAAAGGCGGAAATCGCCATGTCAAAAAGCAATGCCAAAGGCAAAGTATTAGACTTTTTCACAGGCACACCTACATATAATGATGACAAGGATTATTCGGATTATGCCTATTTCAGCGCCCCGCTGAACATTTTTTTCCTGTCCTGTCTTCTGTTGCACGGTGTTTATATGGGTGTATTCTCATATCTGAATATACCGCTAATGGTCGCACTTGATGGTGTTTGTGTCGTGCTTTATACAGCATTTGTTATCATCCTCAGGCGTGTCAAAGGTTCATGGATATTCTGTGCGCTGCTGTCTGCGCTTGAGATTTATCTGCACCAGATCTGCACCGTAAGATTCTTCGGACTGTTGCCCGGGTTCCATTATCTGCTCATTCCTCTGATGTTCCTGTCTGTTTTCATCAGAAAAAAAGGCAAGGTCTATGCTATACTCAGAAAGATCGTTATTGCACTTGCATCACTGACATTTATTTTTCTTGTGGTATTCTTCAGTGATTATCAGCCTGTCTATAATCTTCGCAACTGGCTGAATACTACTCTGATCATCATTAACTGTTTGATCAGCTTCCTTGTTACAGCTGTATTTATCAGCCGTCTTGTTGTTTCACTTGACGAAAAGCGCAGTGAGCTTGACACAAGCGTTAACGAAAAAGTCAACGAAATCGAAAACATGCAGAACCAGATCATTATCAGCTTCGCAAACATTATCGAAGCCCGTGACGGCAGCACCGGAAAGCATGTCAAGCGTACAAGTCTTTATGTTGAAGCTCTTGTCAAGGAACTGAAGAACAACGGAGACTACGATGATATTCTTGACGATGAATACATGCATGATACAATGCTTTCCGCTCCTTTGCATGATATCGGAAAGATAACTATTCCTGATGCTATCCTTACAAAAGCCGGAAGGCTCACTCAGACCGAATTCCAGAAAATACAGATGCATACTATCAACGGCAAGGAGATCATTGAGGAAGCTATGAGCGATATTGAAAACGAAGGTTTTCTCAAGGTTGCAAAATCTGTTGCTCTTTATCATCACGAATGCTGGGACGGCTCCGGCTATCCATATGGTATTGCCGGGGATGAAATTCCGCTTTGTGCCAGAATAATGACAATTGCAGATTATTTCGATGCACTTGTTGCAAAAAGAAGCTATAAAGCTGCTCTGCCGACATCGGTCGTTTTCGATAACATTGTCGAACAGAGAGGAAAAAAATTCGATCCTGTCGTTACTGATGCATTCCTGCGTATCAGGGATCAGATTGACGAGATCGCCAAGGCTAACGCTGACTGACAACATAACAAAACTCAGGGAGTCCGCACAGACTGACTCCTTTTTTTGCCCTCCGGCAATGAGAAATCGGTGGCTTTCAGCCCCCGAACCCCTGACCAAAGGCTCTGCCTTTGGAAACTGCAAGCCTTTGAAAAGGCTTGAGCGAAACTTTTTTATCATTAAATTGAATATTAGTATGCTTTGGAACGGAAATCAGTTTTATAATAAAAATCAGTCTCCTTTCCATCAAAAAATGTATAGGCAAAACGGACACGAGTCAGATCGTGTCCGTTTTGTTTATGC
>ONRO01000404.1 GCA_900320235.1 uncultured Eubacteriales bacterium | reverse complement strand
GGCGATCAGGATTATTTTGCGGTGTTCTCATCAAAAACGAGGATGTATACAGTAACACTCCCCGATAATATGGAGATCACCAGCGGCGCAGTCTTCACGGACAGCACGGCAGCATATAATACAGAGGTCTGCTTCAAGGCAAAGGACGGCTATATCGCAAGCAATGTTTCAGACGGAACACACAACTTGTTACCCGATGATTACGGCGTATATACTATCGTTGTCAAGAATGATGTAAGCATAAGCGCAGATTTTGCTTTTGCAGACGGCATAGGCGCAACACTTGTGGGACATTCCATCAGTCTGACAGGCAACATAGGCGTGAATTTCTACATGGAACTTAATGAAGATGTTATTTCAGACACGAATGCATATATCCATTTCACCCTTCCGAATGGCAAGACAAAGAATGTTACGATTGCTCAGGCGATACAAAAGGAGCTTTCCGGCACGACCTATTATATATTCCAGTGTGAGGTTGCCGCAAAGGAAATGACCGCTAATATCACTGCGCAGATGTTCAGTGAAAATAAAGAAGGTACAGTTTACGAATACACTGTAAAGCAGTATTGCGATTATGTATTTGAAAATGCTTATGAAGCAGATGGAACAACTGTAAAAAATCAGTACTATGCTGATGCTGCTCCTCTGATCGAAGCAATGTTGAATTACGGAGCATATTCACAGACGTATTTTAATTATAATACAGAACATCTTGCAAATGAAGGCAAAACCAATACTGACGTAAGCTCAGTAACATCAGAAACAGTCAATAAGCCTTATGATGTCAGAAATATCAATCTGCCGGAAGGTATAACATTAGAATCAGCGAATCTTATCCTTGAATCAGAAACAGTTATGAACCTGTATTTTTCAAATACAACAGGAAAGACTCTGACATTCACAACAAACGGCAATGTTACTCTGGAACAGGAGAAAGACGGTTCATACACAAAGGCTGTTATCACAGATATTTCAGCTCAGAATCTTGATAATGACATAACGGTCAATATAGCTGTTGAGGGAGATAATGCCTCATATTCTGTTGTATATAGCCCGATGAATTACTGTTATAATGTTTTGGTCAGAGAGCTTTCACCAACCAGAACAGAAGCTCTTAAAAATGTCATGAGAGCCTTTTACTTGTATAATACAAATGCAAAAGCATATTTCTCAAAACAAAATAATTAATGGGGGAAAAGACATGGAAGAGAAAAAGGTTTATGAAACCTCCGAAATTGAGATAATTGAATTTGATTCAGAGGATATTATTACAAGTTCAGATAATACTCTTCCGAAAGAACCAATAACAGAGAATAGTCTATAATTCAGAACGGGGCTTCCGCACAAGCGAAAAAAACGCAGTGCGTAAGCCCCGTTCCATATTATTGTTTTTTTAATTATTGATCAGAGAAAGTTATCCTCGCATGTCTGAAAGCTGTTTTTTTATGGGACTTGCTTCGCAATGATTGGACCGGCGGCCCGCCGGCTGCGATAATTTCAAACACATATTAAAAAACCGGAAGTGTACTAAATGTTTATGGGATGGCAGCATGAGCTGATTCAAAAAATAGTATCTGAAAGAAAAATAGATTAGTCTGTGAAAAATAGTTCTGGGAGTTTTAAGGCAGAAATGATATCAGCAGTTCAGGCTCAAATAAGTATTGCTGTGCCCGAGTAAATTTATCAGACTATAAAAGACGTGAAACAAGGGTGCCCGGCACCCCGAGGGCACTTCATACGGGCGCGTTACGCTGGTTAAAACTCAATTGTGATGAGTGAAAAAATCTGGAATACTAAGAAAGCATGGATCTATCTCTGACAGATTATCGAAAAGTACGGTTCATATTTCAATATTGATAATTCTCATATATCGTCTGAGCGGATAATCACCGTCGTGAGCTTCCCCGGGAAAAGCAGAGGACATTGTTGCGGCCTTTGTAATACGCACAACACCGCTTTTTATTAGTTTATCTGAAAGAGTTTCTCTTTTTTCAGGTGTACATATCAGTCCGGCAGTTTGCAAATACCCTTTTTT
>ONRO01000128.1 GCA_900320235.1 uncultured Eubacteriales bacterium | reverse complement strand
TTTCAGTTTTTCCATTTGCATTTCGTTGAGATCGTTTGAAAGGGTGAGAATATGAAAAAAAATTTGAAACCATTGAAAATAATACTGATTGCAAGCTTTTTTCTGACTTTTATTTTTGCAGGTATTATTCTTTTTTCTCCTATCGGTTATCCGACAATCAAGTCAGCAATCGGTGACTTCGGATTATTTGACTTCAGGTTTTCTTATACCGCTGACAATGTAATGACTGTCCTTTCACATTATAAAGGTGACAGAATTTCTGAAATGACCCGATTCTATACAATGGATTTTGTTTTTGCTTTCTTCTGCGGTATTTTTACTTTCTGTCTGCCGCTTCTTATCTACTTTAATGACAGCAAGCATTACCTTTTATTCAGATCAGCTGCTTTCTCTTCTATTATGATCTTTATTTTCAATGTTATAGAAAATATCCTCCTGCTCAGAATTATCAATATCACCCCCTTCTTCACTGAGGGTGAAGCTGATATCGCTTCCGGAGTTACTTCATTGAAATGGATATTCGCTGCTCTCTGGATTGCTTCTGTTGTTTTTCTGATTTTAGGTACCTTATTCTTCGGTACAAAAGTTAAAAAAACCAAAAAACATGCTAAGTAAATCTGCCTGATTCATAACTCATAGGTAACAAATTATTTCCCTCCCGTATATGATATTACGGGAGGGATTTTTCTATGAAGCGATCTGTAAAAAATCGTATGCATATCAGAATTATCAGACTTTTGTTTTTCATCTGTATTCTGACAGCTATTATTGTTTTTATACGCTGGAGAGTCAGACCTGTGATCTCCTCGGTTGCATCTGTTCAGGCAAAAAGCTTTGCCGTCAGTGCTATAAATAAAGCTGCAGCCGATATTCTTTCTGAAAACAGTATTCCTGAACTTGAAACTGTAACATCTGATAAAAGCGGCTCCCTGCGCTCTGTAACTACCAATACTGCTGCAGCAAATGAGCTCAAGCACAAGATAACCCTGCGTGCTCAGGAGGAAATCGGAAAACTGAATCATCAAAAAGTTGATATTCCGGCAGGTCTTATACTTGGCGGAGAACTCTTCGGTGCTGTCGGACCGGATATTCCTGTATATATTTCTCTTTCCGGCAATACTGACAGCGACTTTGAGGAAAGCTTTGAAAGCGGTGGCATTAATCAGACCGTACATAAGCTTTCACTAAGAATAAATGTTCAGCTTAGTGTACTGACTCCATCAGGAAGTATTGATGAGAACGCAACAACTTCAGTTCTGATAGGAGAAACTGTAATTATCGGCAATACTCCGCAGGGAATTATCAGTACGGATATCAATAATTGATTATTCTCATGCAGGCTTTGCTTTTATACTTCAATGACCTCTGAATTATATAGTGAGAATATATAGCACTGCTTTACCGGTTTTTCAAATAACTTTTCAGCTGCTTCTTTATATAAACGCAGCTGAAGTCCGTATTTCTCAGCAAGCTCTGAAGCTTCCTTTACCCTGTCAGTTTTGTAATCCACTACTATCATTCCGTCCTCTTCTTCAAAAATACAGTCTATCGCACCCTGCATTACAGTAGTTTCTCCGGCTATCATTTCATCATCCTGAATCGTTCCGGATATGTCTTCTCCGACAACAGCAAGCTTTGCAGGAATATTTACTGTGAAACGATATTCACGGTATAGTCTTATGGCTTTCAGCATCCTGTCAAAAAGATCTGTCTTTACAAATCCGATGATATTATTATCTATTATCAGCCCTGACTGCTGAGATGTCATCATTCCAAGCTCTATTATCCTCTGTCTTTCGTTTTCAAACTCTCCTGTTCTGCTGATCTCATCATGCAGTGCTGCAAAATCAGCATAATGCAGGAATTCATGTGTCGCTGTTCCCCGTTCTGTCGGAGAAACCCTCTCTGTCCTTGCAAATGATGGTCTTGTTACGGCAACATATTCGGGTGCGACTCCCTTATGTGCAAGCATTGATGCTGATACTTTTGATGGTATAAGTGTGCTGACATCAACTTTTTTGCCGGCTTTGAATTTTTCGCCAAGCTCTTCAAGAAGCTCGTCTGATGATGGTACTGTTTTTTCAGCTGGTTTTACCTGTTCACCCTGCCTGCAGTTATCGCCATAGACGATCTTTATCTCAGGAGAACCGGCAATTTCCGGAATCTCGCCTTTGAATTCCCTCTCCGCCAGCTCACGAAGCTCCTGCATATTATCACTGACAAGAAGACACATTGTGATCCAGTCTGAATAGTTTTTGCATGACATCACCTCATATGAAGCAATTCTTCCGTTTTCATCCAGACAGCATCGCTTTGCTGTTTCGCACAGGTATTTCTTGAACGTATTGCTGATTCCGTCTTCTGTTTCTTCAGATTCTGAAGAAAAACTCGACAAAATGATAAGCTTTTCCTTCGCTCTTGTCATTGCAACGTACAGTACACGCATCTGCTCACTTTTTTCCTCATTGGAATTTGCAGCTTTTATTGCTGTATACTGAAGTGTATTGTAACATAGGAATGATTCATCATCCATTGCACGCATACCTATGCCATATTTCGGATGATAGTTTATTCTTTCTGATGTCGCTGTTTTACTGGTATTTGTCCCCGCAAGAATACAGATCGGAAATTCAAGACCCTTTGAATGATGTATCGTCATAATCCTGACTGCATTAACAGGTGCTGTATCATTGACCTTTATGCCGCTGTCTGTTTCTTCAAGATATCTGATATGACGGACAAATCCTGTCAGTCCGGCGGATGTACTGCTCTCATAATCTGCTGCAAAGCTTATAAACCGTCTAAGATTCTGAACACGCTGTGCTGAATCATGCATTGCCCTTACAGCACACATATAACCGGTTTTTTCAAATATCTCTGAGATAAGCTTATCACATGGTGCTGTTACTGCAAAGGTCCGGAAATATCGCATCAGCCCGAGAAATGAAGCACATTTTTTCCCCAGCTCATCATTGTCTTCCGATTTCCTGAGAATCTTTTTATAATATCGTTTCCCTTTTTCTGATTTCAGTTCTGCAAGCTCATCCGGTGTAAAACCTGATACCGGACAAAGCAGGGCAGCAGCCATATCTACATCTGACAGCGGATTGTTCAGGATTTTCAGATATGCTATCGCAGCTCTTATTTCGTACTTTTCAAGCAGATCATACTGTGTATCAGTGCATGCCGGTATTCCTGCATTTTCAAGCTCCTCGGAATATATATGTGCTTTATTTTTTACAGCCCTCAGAAGTATACAGAAATCTCCGTAATCAGCCTTCCTCATTGTTTCACCGTCACTGACCTGTATCCCGTCAGAAATCATTTTTCTGATCATTTCAGCACAATATATTGCCTCAGCTCTGTTACTGTTTTCAATTAACCTGTCTTCTTCACCGTCTTCTGACTTATTGTAGCTTATAAAATGTACCTCTGTATCAGGCTCGCCGTCATCTCTTTCAGGATACCTTGCCCCTGCTGACAACCTTTGTGTATCGTCATATTCTATCTCACCTGCCTGTTCAGACATTAAAAGCCCGAATACATGGTTTACTGAGTCTATGATTCCGCTGCGGCTTCTGAAATTCCTGTCAAGTACTATAAGAGCAGGAAATTGTGGTGAATCCTCGTCATAAAGTATGCTGTTTTCACAGCGGCTTTTGAATATCTTGGGCTGCGCATCCCTGAATCTGTATATACTCTGCTTTACATCACCAACTACAAACAAATTGTTTTCATTATCTGATAACGCTTTGAAGATGCTTTCCTGAATATCGTTTGTATCCTGATATTCATCTATCATTATTTCATAATATCTCCGGGAAAGCTCCTTTGCAAAGTCTGAACGCTCATATTCTCCGCTTTCACTGTTCTTTTCATAAAGCATTGAAAGCATGAGCCTTTCAAGATCGTGAAAATCAAGAATACCTTTTTCACTCTTTGCTGCAAAAAAAAGCTCATCAAACTCCTCCAGTACCTCTTTGAGGCATTTTATTACAGGAAGTGTCTTTTTGTTTCCCTCTTTATACAGCTCCTGAGTAAATACACCGTATTCAAGCATGTCTTTTTCTACTACAGAGGCAAACTCTCCAAGCTTTGCAGCAGTGTATTTCAGCTGTTCATCCTTTGATGAGCCGACTGATATTTTAACTTTTGAAAAACCGCTTATTATCTCAGCTGCCGAAGATACTTCAAGCTCATTTTCACTGTACAGTTCTTCAAGCTCTGTCAGGAAGAATTCATAGCTGTCAAAGGCATCCATCACTGCCGCATAGCTTTTCTTTTTTGTAAGAGTGTACTGTATTGAAATATCATCCCTGTTTATGCTGGCTTCATCAAAAATAATTCTCAGTTTCTTTACTCTTGAAGAAAGTCGTTTCATCAGATATTTTGCCGATATGCAATCATTTATATCTGCATCAGGTTCATACTGACTGATACACATATCTATCCATTTTTCAGGAAATGCATGTGCACTGTATTTGTCATAGGCTGCGAGAAGCTGACTTTCAAGATCTGTATCAAGCTTTGTATCTGTAAGCAGCATACTCAGGGTGCGGAATGGTGTTTCCACTGTTGTTCCGTTTTCAAGAGTCTTTCGGTAATACTTCTCAATCAGATCGGACATTAACCGTCTTCTCAGCTCATGAAGCTCTGTTTCATTACCGATTCGATAATCCCGGCTTATTCCGAGCCTGAAAAAGTTTTCTCTGACTATACTGCTGCAGAAACTATCGATCGTGCAGATATCAGCCGACCCCAGCAAAAGCTGCTGACGGCGGTAAAAATCATTCGACGGTTCCTCTGATATGAGTTTATCAATTGCTCTTGATATTCTTGATTTCATTTCCGCTGCTGCTGTATTTGTAAATGTAAGGATCAGAAGTCTGTCGGCAGGTATCTGCTTCTCTGTCAGAAGTCTGATAACTCTCTGGACAAGCACTCTGGTTTTTCCCGAGCCTGCCGCAGCAGATACAGTTATCTGACCGCCCTGTGCATTTATTGCATTCCTTTGTGACCTTGTCGGTTCAAATGCTGCTTTAGCTGCTGACATCTTCATCATCCTTTCCTTTTACTTCTTTTCTGATATGCTCCATTGCTTCTTCACTGTTATACACTGGTAGCTCACGGAATTTATCACCATTTTCAAACCTGCATATGCTTTTATATTCACAGTATTCACATGCATGCTTCTCAGGATTTGCCTCGATATTTCCTGAATACAGCTCTGTCCCCATGCTCCTCAGACAATTGTCTATATAGCGGAAGATAATATCGAATTCCTCTGAGCTTACAACACTGCTCTTCTGAGAAAGATCATGCGGCGGTTTTTTATTTGCATTTGCCGGAATGAATTCTCCTTCAAGACCGCTTTCCATCAGCTCAAGTATCTCTTTGTCGGCAAGCAGCAATCCTTTCATTCGGAAGTTTTTATCTTCTTCCTTCTGAGATGCATTAATATCACCCTCACCGCCCGAGGAAGCAGTGCCTGTCTTTGCTGTTGATGGTACATACAAAACACCCGCCGGAAGCAGACATCCTCCGTCAGCGTATTTCTTCGTTCCATTTTTCAGAATAACTGAAAGATATAAAAGCATCTGCAGCTTTATTCCGTTTGCTATATTTCCAAGGCGGAAGCTTTCATTTCCGGTTTTATAATCAATTATCCTTATGTATTTCTTATTTCCGGATAATACAGTATCTACCCTATCCACAAAGCCACTGACTATAAGCTTATCTCCGGTCGGCAGTTCAAGCTCATATGCCGGAATACCGTTATCATCTTCTGCTCCGATTCTTAACTCAAAATCAACAGGTCTGAATCTGTCCTTCATAAACTGCGCCCTCATTCTCCGGAGGGTCTTGAACGCATTACGGCGTATCTTTGTACAGATCGCTGAAAAACGGCTTGTCATGTCTGATTCATCACCTATTGTATCAAGGTATTCAGCAAGATATTCTTTTATCTTTTCCTTCAGCTTTTCATCTGAAAACAGAATGAATTCTTCAATGCGGTTTTCACTAAGCATTTTTTCAAAGATAAAATGCATTGCTGTACCATACAGCCCTCCATCCATACTTGCTTTTCTTACAGGCAGAACTTCGATTCCGAATCTGCAGAAAAATGCAAATTTGCAGGAGGCAAATTGATCAAGCTTTGTACTTGAAAGTCTTAGCGGTGAACCGAAAAGCTTTCTTATTACCGCCTGATCTCTGAGCGCAAATGGCTCTTTTTGTGCAAACCTCTCAATTGCCTTTGCACGGCTTCCGTAGGTTTCATTTCCCATGTAGTATTCCTTTAAAGTGCTGCTCAGCTCAGTGTTTTCATTCCATATCTTTGCACAGGTATCAAAGCCCTGTCTTTCTGTATAGAAAACATCCTCTTCTTCTGATGAATCACAAATCACTGTATCAGGAATAATCGACATCAGCTCACTTATTATTACTGACGGCTCACATGATGCACCCGAAAGGCTCTGTGTGCGATAGCTTACAAAAAGCTTTTCGGACGGTGCTGACAGTGCGGAATATGCATTATACTTTTCCTTCAGCGTATTTCCGAAAATGCTTTCATACAATGGAAGACGCTGTTCCTCAGGTCTTTCTTCACGCAGAAGTCTTCTCTCGCTGTCTGTAAATATTCCAACCGCTGATGGCTGAGGCGGGAATTCTCCTTCATTGCAGCCAAGTACAAATACTGCCCTCGGTGCTTCACTTCGCAGACTTCCGGCAATTCCTGCTGTTACACTATTTATCGTCCCAGGTATATCAGCAAGCGGCGTTTTTCTGATATAGACACGCATCAGCTCATAATAGCTTTTACTGTCTGTTTTTCTTTCTCCGAGCAAAGCAAACAGCTTATCAAGTATCAGCATCAGTTTATCCCATACTGACGCTTCTCTTTCTGCCTTTGCGTCTCCCTCATTTTTTCTTACATCAGTTATGAAATACCTGAATTTTTCCCTGCATCCGACAGATTCGATATAGCGATACAAAGCATATGTGATTCCCGCTCCGTTTTGTGCCTTCTTCAGTTCTTCTTCAAACTTTATCAATGGCATAATCAGCTTTTTTCTTATCTGCTCAAGTCTGTCAATACGTTTATCAGGCTTATCACTTTCATATCTCCCGCGCTGCATACCGTCCGGAGACATTGTAAAAGGCTCCTTCCAGCGGTTTCTCCTTATGCTCCAGATATATACATAGTCCTCGAGCTCAAATATTTCTTCATCAGAAAGCTCTGTAAAGCCGCATTTTGCAAGCCTTAATATAGCCTCTGTATCAAAGCCTCCGTGTATGACTTCAAATGCAGATAATACCATTCTTATAAGTGCCTTTCCTTCGAGTGATTCGCTGTCGGAAAGAAAATATGGTATTCCGTATTTCGGGAATTCTGACTGTATCACGCTTTTATATTCATCAAGGTTTCTTGCAATCACCTCAATCTCGTTATACTTATATCCGCTTTCATGTACAAGATTAAATATTTTTTTAGCCGTGTGTGATATTTCGTCATAAATTTCCTTTGCGCTGAATATCTCAAGCGATCCGTCATTTTTGCATCTCACTGCCGCATCTCCGGAACGAAAGGATGAAAATAATCCATTCTCAACAGCGGCAAGTGTATTGTTCTTATATCTCAGACCGTTTTCAGAACAATCCGTCAGAATACATTCATGAGAGCTTTTTCCGGCTGACCTGAGCAGTGTACGGTATGTATTTTCCGATTCCGAAAAAACAGATATTTTTCTGCCGTATATACTGCGGTCCATGCATAATGAAATATATATATCCTTTGCCTGTGAAAAGATCCGCTCGCATATCTTTATTTCCTGAGCAGAAAAACCTGTGAATGAATCTATAAATACTGTCATTCCATTGAAATAATCATGTTCACCAAGAATATCATAAAGCTTTATCAGGTCATCATCCGGATCATCATATGTGTTTTCAAGAAGTGCATTATATGCCGCATATATTCTTGCACTGTCACGCAGCTTTGATGCAAGAACCTTACTCTCTACCGTTTCTGATACCTCAAACAATTGCTCCGGTGTTATCATACACATCTTATATTCATTGATTGCTATGAGCATAGGTTCTACCAGATCCATTGTTTTCTTCAGCCCGGCTTTTCCTCTTCTGCTATAAAGCTCAAGCTCTCCGCCCTCTGACGGCGCATTCTCTATCGCTATACTCATCAGTACCGCTTTAATACCGTCATTTATCCTCTGTCCGACAGCACCTCTGTACTCCTCCAGAATATTGCTGCAAAGTCTGCGAAAGCTCAGAACCTCAACATTTGCTGCTCTTCTGTCTCCGAATCTTTCAAGAAGCTGCTTTTCATTATAAAAAGAACTCTGCTCAGGAACAATCAGTATTGCTCTGTCCTGACTGTCAAGCTGTGCAATATGCTCATACAGACGTTCAGTTTTTCCGCTTCCGCTTCTGCCGGTTATAAAATTGATCATTTATTTACCTCCTTTTCCTCCAAATACTAAAACCGCCTCGCACACAGCGGGCGGTTTTACATTAAATCATCATTGATTATCACCCGGAATCTTTGTCTGGATCCCGGCTCTATGAAAAAAGAATGCTTTCAGCTCAGATTATACTTCCTCAGAAAAATCATCGCTGAGCTGATTAAGACTTGCTGCCTTGAGGTATGCATTTATGAAACCATCAAGGTCACCATCCATAACAGCATTGACATTTCCTGTTTCAAAGCTTGTTCTGTGATCCTTGACCATTGTATACGGCATGAATACATAAGAACGTATCTGTGCACCCCATGCGATCTCTTTCTGGACACCTTTGATATCCTCGATCTTGTCAAGATGCTCTCTTTCCTTGATCTCAATGAGCTTTGATTTAAGCATTGTCATTGCAACATCTCTGTTCTGGTACTGGCTTCGCTCAACCTGACATGCTACTACGATACCTGTCGGGATATGTGTAAGTCTTACTGCAGATGAAGTCTTATTGACCTTCTGTCCGCCTGCACCACTCGCACGGTATACATCCATTTTGATATCCTCCGGCCTGATGTCTACCTCAATAGTATTATCTATCTCCGGCATTACTTCAAGTGAGGCAAATGATGTATGTCGTCTTCCCGACGAATCAAACGGGGATACTCTTACAAGTCGATGTACTCCTGATTCGCTCTTCAGATATCCATATGCGTTTTCTCCTTCGATAAGCAGTACTGCACTTTTAAGTCCTGCTTCTTCTCCGTCAAGATAGTCTACCTCCTTGACCTTGAAATCATGTCTTTCTGCCCATCTTGTATACATTCTGTACAGCATGAGCGCCCAATCCTGAGCCTCTGTTCCGCCTGCGCCGGCATGGAATGTCAGAATAGCATTCTTGCTGTCATATTCACCCGTTAATAGTGTCTGAAGACGCTGAGCCTCAAGGCTTTCCCTGACTTTTTCAACTTCTGTCTGAGCCTCCTCAAGAAGAGAAAGATCCTCTTCCTCATTTGCAAGCTCAATAAGCGCCAGTGTATCCTCATATGCTTCTGTCAGTGCGTCATACTGTGCTACCTTATTCTTCAGCGCACCGGTTTTCTGAAGTATTTTCTGTGAATTCTCAACATCATCCCAGAAGCCGGGCTGTGAAGCTCTCTGCTCGAGCTGCTCTATTTCCATCTTCAGCTTATCAAGACCAAGTGCATTTGAAAGCTCCAGAATATCGGGATGAAGTCCCTCAAGCTCCAATCTTAATTCCTCGAACTGTATCATAAATTCTCTCCGTTTCCTGCGGCATATCCGCTTTATCATATTTACAGTTTTCAACTTGCTTTCCTTATTATAAAATAATTTTCCCATCTTGTAAAGAGGGAAAAACACATTTTATACTCAGATCATTTCATCAGGAATCATACTGTAAAACGACATTTTTTTCAATCTGAGCCTGTTTCTTTTCATATTGATGTTTATTCCGGCTTGAAAGCTCTCTGAAGATACAGCTCATCCACATCCGACAGTATATTTTTAATATAATACTTACATTTTATTGTACAACATAATGCAGTAATATTATTGATAATAATTTCCTGCTATGTTATAATTCAGATAGATGAATTCAATCATTCCATATGTCTGCTTTTTTGACATACTTTGGAAAAATTAAGGTAGTTTATGCATACAGAAGTATAGGTAACAGATTTTAAAAGGATGCTGCAGTATTATGAAAAATATTAATAGTATTACTCCGGAAATTATATCTTCAGCAGTTAGCGGTAATATGGATTCGCAGGAGATTATTCTTGCTCTTTGTGAAAAAGAAGCTTTTTCCATTGCTATGATCATGACACATAATAAACATGATGCCGAGGATATTACTCAGGATGTTCTGATAAAAATTTCAGAAAAGCTCTGTACACTTAAAAAGCCTGATCAATTCAAGGCATGGCTCAGAAGTATTATTGTTAA
>ONRO01000037.1 GCA_900320235.1 uncultured Eubacteriales bacterium | reverse complement strand
GAGGAAAAATCAGTCGGAAAATTTACTGAATTGAATGACAGGCTATATAGCTCTGCATGGAAGTCGCAGTTCCTTTCAGGAGTCATGATGCCTGTAATGACCTTCGTAACAAATCTTGGATATGCAGCAGTATGTGTTCTCGGAGGATTTTTTGCATCAAACGGAATAATAACAGTGGGTGATATTCAGGCTTTCATACAATATGTCCGCCAGTTCACACAGCCAATAACTCAGGTTGCAAATATTACGAATATTTTGCAGCAGACAGCAGCTGCCGCGGAACGTGTTTTTGAGTTTCTGAACGAGGAAGATGAGGTACCGGAATCAGAAAATGCAATAACAATAAATACAACTGATGAACCTGATACTGAGCTTAATGTTCATATTGACGGAAGTGTACAGTTTGCACATGTACATTTCGGATATAGTGATGATAAGATCGTAATAAATGATTTTTGTGCAGATATTGCTCCCGGAAGCAAGATAGCGATTGTAGGTCCGACAGGTGCCGGAAAAACCACGATAATAAAGCTGCTTATGAGATTCTATGATGTACAGTCAGGAGCGATTCTCATAGACGGGTATGATATCAAGGATTTCCGCAGAAAAGATCTGAGATCACTTTTTGGTATGGTTCTGCAGGATACATGGCTTTTCAGCGGAAGTATAATGGACAATATCAGGTATAGTAAACAGGAGGCAACCGAGGAGGAAATTATTTCAGCTGCAAAGGCAGCTCAGGTAGACAATTTTGTAAGGACCCTGCCGAACGGATATGACATGATACTGAATGAGGAAACAAGCAATATTTCACAGGGACAGAAACAGCTGCTTACAATTGCAAGGGCTATCCTTGCCGACCCGAAAATACTGATACTTGATGAAGCCACAAGCTCTGTTGATACAAGAACAGAGGTTATGATACAAAAGGCTATGGATAATCTTATGCATGGACGAACAAGCTTTATCATAGCTCACAGACTCAGTACAATAAAAAATGCTGACAGGATACTTGTACTCAATAACGGTGATATCATTGAACAGGGAAATCACGATGAGTTGATGGCAAAGGGTGGATTTTACGAAAAGCTGTATAACAGTCAGTTTGAAACGGTATAAAAAGATCAAAGCCGGAACCGCAGAATTGAAGCGGTTCCGGCTTATTGTCAGCCTTCATTTTTTTTATGTTTTTCTATCATTTCAAGCATAAGCAGATAGATATTAGCAGTGCTGTTTCCCTTGGAGAAAGACTTGATGGAATTCTTCATAAACTGAAGCTTTTCTTTGTGATTGATCAGATCAGTAATTACAGCAGTACAGGTATTGTTTTTTTCGATCCGAACAGCCATATTATTACCTACAAGAAATTCTGCATTCTGCTCTTCCTGACCGGGAATAGCCTTGAAAAGACCCATCGGAAGACCCACTGCAATAGATTCGCTGACAGTCAGTCCGCCGGGCTTGGTTACGATAAGGTCAGCCATATGCATATATTTTGATACTTCGTTTGTATAGAACATAAGCTTTGTTGCCTTAGCAGGCTTTTTCTTTTTTGCAAGCTTGGCAGCACTGGTTGGTTTAGGCTTAGTCATTTCTTTTATCTCGATAAGAGTATTTCTTATGCTGATCTTATTGAGATAACGCTCAAAGGTTTCATAGAGCTTTTCATTTTTGCCTGTAATGACAATAACCTGAAAATCAGCAGGTGATTTAACGATTTTGTGGTAGACCTTTAGAATATCAGTTACTCCGAAGCTGCCGGCCATTATCAGAATTGTAGGAAGATCAGGATCAAGACCTTCTTCTTCAAGACATTTTCTTTTATCAAAGGTATCAAAGAAATCATTTCTTACAGGGATACCGTAGGGATAGATTTTTGTTCTTTCAACACCGCGGTTTACCATTTCATCAACCATTTCTCTGCTTGAAACGATATAAGAATCAACACCTGCGTTTATATAGACCTTGTGTACAGCGAAATCTGTCAGAATACCGATGACAGGAATATCAATAAGACCTCTTGATTTAAGTGCAGTAACCATTTCAGCACCAAAAGCATGAGTAGTAATGATAATATCAGGCGAGAATTCCTCAAGCAAAGGATATATTTTATTTCTGAGAATGCTTGTAGTAAGTTCAACTGTTTTGTTAAGCGGACTTTCCTTGTCTGCGGACATATAGACCGAGCCATAGAATTTCGGAGTATTTCTTGCCATATATACATAGCCGCCGGTAACGGCCTTATTTAAAAAAGGGCTGACATACTGAAGGGTATCTTCAATTTTAACAACAGCATCCTTATTTTTTGTCTCAATGTAATCTTTTAGGGCATTTGCAGCAGTCATATGACCGCCGCCGGTTGTGGCAGAGAGAATAAGAACTTTCATTTAATCATCCTTTCTGTATAGATATTCCTGAATCAGAAAAGCACAGTGGTAAGTTTTGCAGAAAAAAGAATTGACGCATAACAGGATTATTATGAATAGTTAAAACAGGACAATTATTATTACTGTGCATAGTAATAAACAGAATACTGATTCAGGCTGTTACTTTATGGATAATTCAATTATACATTATTTTGATGATTATTTCAACATCAGACAGGGTAAAATTATTTAAAATTTATAATAGATGCTGAAAACTGATGAAAAAGAGGTGATTCAATCATCCTGATAATATAAAGTAAAGAAACGGCATTATTAATCAGGATACAGCACGAAACAAGAAATGCAAGGCTTTGCAGGATAAAGTTATTGGTCAGAAGTAATAATCAGGGGGATCATAAATCATACTATAATGGTAGTAATATAGAACAAAAATCAATTTTTTATTAAATAATGTTTGGCAGTTATTTCATGCCCTGAAATGCAAAAAAAGCTTTACAAATGAGAATGAAATGTTGTAATATATATGAGAGAAAAAAGACAATGACAGTTATTTTCCGGGAGGTATATTTTATGGGAAATAAAAAAGAAGAAATGAAGCCAGAAGAAAATGTCATTTCCTTTAATTTTTCTGATGAAGAAAATCAGGCTGAGGAAGTATCATTTCTTTCCGGTCCTGTAAAATCCTATGACATTGGTGAAAGCAAAAATAATTCCGGTATTAGCTCAGATAAGAAAGTAGAACCCAAGGCAGAGGAAAAGGTAAAGAATAAAAGAGAACCGATTACATTAAATAATGTAAGAAAACCAGTTGAAGCAGCGAAAACTGAAGTTAAAACAGAAAAGGCCGATGAGAGTCCTGCTGTTCAGAAAAAGGCTGCTGATGCTCCTTCAGAAATAAAGGCTGAGGAAACTGAAAAGAAAAAGGAAGAACCCACAGCTCAGACAGCTGAAGAACCTGTTGTTTTCAAAGCAGAAGAACCAAAGGCAAAGGAGCCTGTTGCTGTAAAAGCAGAGGAGCCTGAAGAAGAGGAAGTAGTATTCGCATTTGCACAGGCACCTGTTAAGAAGACAAAGATAGTTCAGCAGAAAACACCGAAGAAGAAGAGCAGATTTCCTGTTATTCCGCTTACAGTATCAGCTGCAGTAATCTGTGTTGCAGTATGCGGTGCGATCTTCATACTCAATGGTAATAATGCAGCACCGGAGCTTGCAAACGGAAATGAAAGCGTAGTATCTCAGGAAGCAAAAGATGCAGGCGCTTCTGATCAGGAAGATTCTATCCAGACACTTCCGCTTATCAGAGAAGAATCTGCTGATATCAAAACTATCAATACAGCAAGTATTGTATTTGGCAAGAATGTAACAGTATCAGGTGTAAAGGTTGCAGGAAAGACTCTTAGCGAAGCATATGATGCTCTTCAGAACAGAGTACTTGATCTTCGTGATGATATCAATATCGAGATCAGCTGCAGCGGAAAGAATATCACACTTACACAGAATGACTTTGAGTTTGATACAGACCTTTCAAATGTTCTTATCCAGGCATATCATTACAGCCGCGGAGAGCTTGATAATCCTACTGTTGAATATTCAGATAACGGAAATGTAAGAGATTTCTCTGTAATGTCGGTTATCAATAAGAATTCTATCAGTGCAGCAGTTAAAAAGGTTTCAGATAAATTTGATGTTCAGCCTCAGGATGCACATGTAAAGAGCTTCAATCCTGATAAGGCAGAGAAGTTCACATATGCAGAAGGATCTGACGGATACCTTATCAGTCAGAAGATTGTTCAGGAAGAGATCACAGCTATTCTTGAAAAGCCTGAGAAGAAGGGCGGCTTCAGTGTAAAGGCAGTAAGAACACCGTATAAGAAAACACTTGAGGCTGTAAAAGCAAATACAAAGCTTATCGGATCACACTGCACAACAGCAAATAATGTATGGGCATCCGTATTCAACATGGAGCTTGCGATCAAATCATGTAACGGATATGTTGTAAAGCCGGGTGAAACCTTCTCATTCAATAAAATGACAGGCGATACAACAACAGGTGATCTCGGATATGTTCCTTCAACAGCAATTGTAGGAGGCAGATATGAGCAGCAGTACGGCGGCGGTATCTGTCAGGCAGCTACAACAATATATATTGCCGCAATGAAGGCAGGTATGGAAGCAGTCGAAAGACATGCTCACCAGTATGCTTCAGTTTATGCTGACAGAGGAATAGATGCAACGGTTGACTATGGTAATCTTGATATGAAATTCAAGAATAACTATGATTATCCGATTTATATTGCAACATATGTATATGATTACAACGGTGACGGCTGTGATGAGCTTTGCGTAGAATTCTACGGACCGATTTCTTCTGAGTTTGACGAGATCGTACCTGTTGGTTGGATCAACTATATCGGCAACAACGATTATTCAGCAGCCGGTGCACAGGTTTATTTCAAAGACGGCAAAGAGGTAAAGAGAGTATATCTTCCTGAAGGAACATATGACTATCATGGTGAAGGATATTACACTCTGGAATCAATGATGCCATCTGATACAGAGTATGGTCCGAAGGATGTACAGCCGACAGGTTCCACACCGACAGTATATTCACCGAACGGCTGTGGCTCAAGTGCTCCCGTACCCTATGGTACAGCATCTGATTATCTTAATCATGCATCAATTACACAGTCAAGCAGTGATTGATCCAAAACAAATGATGATTCGGATAATAACTGATACAATTAAATCATAACAATTAAGCCTGCTGATCAGATAATGACCGGCAGGTTTTTCTTTGGTGAAAAAGAGAATGATAACAAACCTGAGCCGGTTTCATGACTTTGCACAGGTTCAGCACGCAACTTTGAAGAAATGCTTGAATATGGCATTATGTTTTGTTATTATAATAACAGAAACAGATTATTCTTGCGGAAACAGAAAAAGACCAGACAAAACGTCAAAGGAGCCGGAAAAATGAGTGTGCTTGGTAAGCAGATCAAAAAATATCGCATAGCAAAGGGAATAACTCAGGAACAGCTTGGAGAACTGATCGGTGTTACAACACAGGCAGTATCAAGATGGGAATGCGGAGGAACTCCTGATGCAGAACTACTTCCGAGTCTGTCAAAGGTGCTGAATGTAAGTATAGATGCATTGTTCGGAGATGAGGAACAGAATATGAGTGTAACTCTGGCAAGACAGTTATGTAAGCTGTCGTGCGATGAAGCATTTCGTTTTGCATTCGGGATATGCTGGGCAATTGAGATCGGACTTGTCCAGGATTCAGCAGCTTTGGGAGATTTTCTTGAAGCATTTATCGAGCACACAGCTCTTAATTCAGACAAAACAAATTATTATGCAAAAATTGTTCGTGACGAAGGGATTGCAACTGTACGACTGTCGCCGGACATGCATCACTTTTTTTTGATGTCTGAGCCTGAGAAAGGAATAAGAGAGCAGCTTGCCGATCCTGAAACGCTGTGTCGTGTATTCAGGATATTTGCCGATGAAAAGCTTATGAAAATAATATTTTATATGTACTCACGGTTGAATACACCCATTGCAACATCACTGATAAGCAAAAACACAGGTATTGATCCGGATGAAACAGATAAATGTATGGAAACGCTCTGTGAAAACAATCTTGCTACATGTACAGTAATAGCGACAACAGACGGAGAGATTAATTCATATATGTTCAATCAGGAAAGTGCGGTTATTCCTCTGCTTTGCTATGCCGATGAAATCGCAAGGACCGATTATCGTGATTTTATCTGTTGTTTCGGAAGAACAAAGCCATTGATGTAAAACAGATATTGATGAACAGCCCCCGGAAATATCTGGATTTATGAAAGTAATAATACAAAAAAAGCGAAAAGGAAATTTCCGGGATAAATAATTATAAAGTAATATCAAAGCTGATGAAATGATTTTCATCGGCTTTTTTTACTGACGTATAAGAATGCAAAAGAGAATTAACTGAAAAAATTCCACAAAGATTCCAAATACTTTCCCTTTTGTTTCCAAAAACAAGAGCTATAATACAGACATCAAAAACAAAATAACAAAACGAACGGAGGTTATTAATATGTTAAAAAAGACAGTAACTATTATTATTGCAGCGGTGATGATATGTTCGCTTGCAGCCTGCGGTACATCGGCTAATACAAATACATCATCAGAAACAAAGACAGCAGTGAATACACCTGCAGCACTTTCTGATACAGATAAAAAAATACAGGATACACAGGCAGAAGACCAGAACAGCAATTCAGATAAATCAGAAGAGAAAAATACTGATAACGGAACTGGAACTGTACCCGATGACAATACAAACAGCGGTGAAAGCGGAAATATAAATAATTTCCCGTCAGAAAATAAATCCGGCAGAAGATTACGCAGCAATTCATTTGGAAATGACGCGGGGGAAAATGAGGGTCAGGATAATTTTTCGTCAGGCAATGTAAGGAAAGGATTCAGAACCGAGGAAAACAATCCCTCACAGGAGAATGGTAATTCTCAGCAGGATAGTTTTAACCAGAACAGAAATATGCAGAAAAACAATCAGCAGTCTGCTTCAGCAAATCTCAGCAGTACATCTGAGAAGTTAGAAGGTTCAGAGCTTTTCAGCGAGCGTGATCTTGAGCAGTCGCCTGATCTTGCATCTGCAAAGACAATAACAGTATCTGACGGAAAAACCATCAATATCACTGAGGAAGGTATATATGTAATAAAGGGCACAGCAACAGACTGTACAATAAAGGTAGAGGCAGACAAAGAATCGAAGGTACAGCTTGTTCTTGACGGAGTTAATATAACAAACAGCGATTTTCCGGCAATATATGTAGTTTCAGCGGATAAATGCTTTGTTACGACTACTGACAGCAGCAATACTCTTTCAGTAACAGGAACCTTTAAAGCAGACGGCACAACAAATACGGATGCTGTTATATTCTCAAAGGATGATCTTGTACTGAACGGAAAGGGTACATTGACAATAAGCTCAACTCAGGGCAATGGTATCTCCGGGAAAGATGATATCAAGGTTACAGGAGGAACATACAATATCACAACAGCCAAGGACAGCATTGAAGCAAATGAATCAATTGCAGTTTATGACGGAAGCTTTAAAATCAATTCATCAAAGGATGCTTTCCACAGTGAAAACGACGAAGATGATACAACAGGCTGGATATATTTCGGCGGCGGAAACTTTGATATAACAGCATCAAGTGATGCAGTTCAGGCAACAACGCTTGCACAGATTGACGGAGGAACATTCAGTCTTACAGCAGCAGAAGGTATTGAAGGTACTTATGTA
This sequence comes from uncultured Eubacteriales bacterium, assembly GCA_900320235.1. GTDB lineage: Bacteria > Bacillota > Clostridia > Oscillospirales > Acutalibacteraceae > UBA1213. The sequence goes on along the minus strand of ONRO01000037.1, from coordinate 1,258 downwards.
ATGATAAACGACGGAACGATAAGCATATCATCATCAGACGACGGTATCAATGCAGCACAGAAGAGCAGCACATATTCTGTCCCGACTGTTGAGATAAACGGAGGAAAGCTCACCATTGTAATGGGGCAGGGCGATACAGATGCAATCGATGCAAACGGAAATATTATTGTGAACGGCGGTACAATAGATATCACAGCCCAGATGTCATCATTTGATTATGACGGAACTGCGGAGTATAACGGCGGTACAATCATAATCAATGGTACACAGACAGATTCTATCCCGCAGTCGATGATGGGCGGCAGAGGCGGCATGAATGGAATGAATAATATGAACGGAGGCTTCAGCGGCAGAGGAGGATCCGTAGTATAAATGCAGCCATAAGATCAGCTATCAAATATTTGATATAAAAAACACGGAATGCTGAGTATATCAGCATTCCCGAAGAAAGGAAATGATACCTATGAAAACAAGGAAGGCAATTGTGATCACAGCAGTACTTGCTGCGGCGGTAATAGCAGGCGGTTCAGTCACTGCATTTGCAGCAGAGCAAAAGTCTGCTGCAGAGGAGAATTCAGCCTCGGTAAGTCAGAGCGTAACTGATTCAGCTCAGAATACTGAAAAAAAGCCCCTGACGACAGAGAGCAATTCAAAAACTCAGGACAAAACTGCTCAGAAGGCAGAAAACAGTTCAAAACAGACAGAAAAATCTTCTCAGAGTTCAGAGAAAAGTTCAAAGACTCAGGACAAAACTGCTCAGAATGAAGAGAAAGACTCAAAGACTGAGGAAAAGTCCGATCAGAGCACTGAAATTCAGAAAAAGTCTGAAAAGTCATCAGACAGTGATACTTCAGGCAGAAAAAAGCTCAGAAAGAAGCTGTCATCTGACAAAGCTGATGACAGTACAGCAAACGAAAAAGGTGTAAGACCAGCAAGACACCGCCATAAACATTCTTCAACTGAACAGTCTGCTGATGGCAGTGAAACTGAATCAAAGCCACGCAGGGAGAAGCCGCAGAATGTGCATGGAAGTGAATCGTCAGGAGAACAGTCTGAAACTGACGGTTCAATTAAAGAAAGACGTGGCGGAAAGGGCAGATTCCGCAGTGGTTCTGCCGGAGAATCTGGCGGAACACAGGAGAACACTGAAAAGAAAGGCAGTGATAAAGCAAAGACAGAAGGCAGCAATAATACAGGAAGTACTTCAGCATCAGCAAACAGCACTTCCACAGCGGTATAATAATACCGGAACACAGAT
>ONRO01000405.1 GCA_900320235.1 uncultured Eubacteriales bacterium | reverse complement strand
CATAAAAAACTCGCTGCAGAAACATACTGCAGCGAGATAGAAAATACATGATATCAAAGATCGGCGACGATACCTTTAAGATAGTTTCTGAAAGGCTCACCAAGTTTCGGATTACGCAGAGCGATTTCTACTGTTGCCTGAAGTGTACCGAGCTTATCGCCCATATCATAACGCTTTCCGGTGTAATCAACGCCGATTATTCCTACGCTCTGAGCAAGTGTACGCATTGCATCAGTAAGCTGGATTTCACCGCCTGCCCCGGGAGGAGTATTATCAAGAATATCGAAAATATCCGGAGTGAGAACACATCTTCCGAGAATAGAGAAGAGTGAAAGAACGGCTTCTTTTGTTTTTGGTTTTTCGATCATATCAGTACAGCTGTAAAGATTATCTTCAAGATGGTCAACCTTGAGTGAGCTGTATTTAAAGATCTGATCCTCCGGAACAGCCTTGATACCAACAGCAGCCTTACCATATTTTTCATATGCACGGATAAGCTGTCCGCATGCAGGATCGTCACCGATAATAACATCATCACCGTAAAGAACAGCAAAAGGTTCATTACCTACAAATGAGCGGGCACAGTTTACTGCATGGCCGAGACCCTTTGTTTCCTTCTGACGGACAAAATAAATATTAGCAAGTTTAGAGATAGAAACGATCTCATCATAAACATCATTTTTACCTGATGCAATAAGTCTGTCCTCAAGCTCGGGAGCACGGTCAAAATGATCTTCGATGATACCCTTGCCGCGGTTAGTGATAATGAGAATATCAGTTATTCCTGAGTTAACAGCTTCCTCAACGATATACTGAATTGCAGGTTTGTCAACGATTGTGAGCATTTCTTTAGGCATAGCCTTTGTTGCTGGCAGAACTCTTGTTCCGAGACCTGCAGCAGGAATGACAGCTTTTGTAACTTTCATTTTTTTTCCTCCTGATTAAAAATTGATTTTTAAGAAATTGAAACTACGAAAAGAAAAACATAATAGCTACACTTATAATAGTTTCGCAGGTTAAGAGAGTAAATGCAGCACCGGGATGAACCCCGCCTTTTCTGATAATAGTACGTTTGATTTTTTCCGGCTGATCATCAACAAGATTATTTTTAATACTTTTTATAGTTTTAACAGCTTTTTTGTAATAGCCTTTGTTTGCCGTAATACCGCAGAAGATCATAAGAATAAAAGAAACCAGGCTCAGAATATAAGGAAGAGCCATAATAAGCATTTCCTGATTAGAACAGTTTTCAGAGATCCATCTGAAATACTCCTGATAGCTTGGTGAGTGTTCAGGTACTCCGAGAGCGGTATTAGCTTTTTCCCAGAGACCGCCTGCCCAGAGCATAGTGGCAATTCTCTGAAAGACACTTATTGAAAGCATTAACAGAGAAATCAGAATACCTTTAAGATACTGTTTTCTGTAAATATACCATGCGCCGTTGAATAAAAAAGCTGCAAAATTAAATCTGCTTGAATTGAAGTTTTTAATTCTTGAAAAAATCGGAATATAATACAGAACATTAGAACCTACATAATCTGAAAGTTCACCGGCTGTAACACCGTCATGATCCTCATTGAGATCATATCCGAAGGTAAAAGGAGTATTTCCGTTCGAATAGAAGTCAGCACTGCCCATAACGGGTGTAACATTTTTAATTTGTTCCCGAATTTTTTCAAGTTCATCACTGTTTTCATCGCTCTGATCATCAGATTGATGCGTAAATACAGACTGACCTGTAAGAAATTCTCCGCAGTTTTCACAAACAATAGAATCTTTTGAGTTTTTATGACCGCAGTATTTGCATACAGTATCGTCAGTATTTTTTGTTTCATCATTCTCGTCGGGTTTATTATCATTGCAATATACAGTTTTCCAGCTTTTGCCTTCTCTGTGAAGTGACGGGAAAATACATTTACCCTTAACTTTATAGCATTCTCTGTGATAAGGAGCACCGCACTTGGGGCAGACAACAATATCATCTTCCTTTAAAAAATCAGCAGAGCAAACGGGACATTTTTTTCCTATAAATTCCATTTCTAATTACTCCAAAAAGTAAGTCTATAATGCTTCAGATAATTATAAATAAAAGAAGCATATCCAGAAAATAGTTTTCTGAAACAATACACTTTATTATTATTTACATCATTATTTTTTCTATTATACTATATAATTTAATAATTAGCAAGATTATCCTGAAAATTTCCATAATGATCTCCAAATAATAAAAAATTCAATCTGGACATCAGCATTGCTGTTTTCTTTCAGGATTCAATTATAATTAATGACAAAATTATCTTTGAGAAGATCAGTATTAAATGGATTAAAGTAAAGATGTAACATATAAAAGACAAAAAGCTGTATCAGATGTTGCTTTAATACACATCCGGAAGAACAAAACCGGGATCAGTGAAATAAAAGAAGTTTTCATCCTCATTGACCAGTGAATATTTTCCTGAAGCGGTAATGCTGTTACAGAGATTATCCGCAAGACCGGGATCGGATTCATTTTTTGGAAGGACGATATTTCTGATATACGCATTATCAAAAGCTTTTTCAGAAATTTCATTAACAGAAGAAGGAATATAAAGATTGTTGATATATGTTGTTTCTATCTGAATCTCATGCGGTTCACTGGTTCCCAGAAACTCGTAATCATGGAGGACAGTCATACCATCCGGGAGAAACAGGTTTTCAATAGTGTTCTGAAGGAACAGATTTCCGATATTACAGCCGATAACAGCATTTTTGTTTTCAAGTTCAATAAAAAGATCATTGTAATGATTATTGCCCTTGGTTCTTATTACAGGATAGTCCGGCATAACAGTATTATCACCCGGGAGGATAATACGATACTGACCGATGCCGGAGGGATATATTTTTTCGCTCAGATCATAATCGTAGTAAACGGTTATATCATTAAGATCATAATAATCATCCATTTCCTCACAATTGATATAGTGTTTTGGCATTGTAATGCTCTGAAGATTCTGACAATCTCTGAATACAGACTGATCTATAAAAAGGAGATTCGGGAAAAGTTCTGCAAGATTGATTTCAGTAAAGCCGGTGTTAGAAAAAGCATACTTACCGATTCTGCTTACATCCTTGCCGCCTTTGATTTCTTTCAGGGAAACGATGTTATTGCAAAGTTCTTTTGGTATTTCTTTCAAGTGATCAGGGAAGGTAACAGAAGTCAGATAAATACCGTTTTCGGGCATAAATTCTTCCGTCCCATCGGTATCGACTATTGTTCCGAAAGAATAACCTCTGATAAAGAAAATATCAGGATTGATCATAGTAACAGGGTAATTCTTACCGGAATAGCTGATATAGGAGGGCATGACAATTTCGGATTCTTTTCCGGAATATTTCATTATCATTGCCTCATTGCTTTCAGTAAAGATTCTGAAATGAAAGTTGTTGTCTTCGGATTTTACATTTAAAAATGTGGTGTAATTCGTAGACAAACTGCTTTCAGAGTCGGGATAAACATAGACAATGCTTGTTTCATATACAATACTCGTATCATGAATAACACT
>ONRO01000044.1 GCA_900320235.1 uncultured Eubacteriales bacterium | reverse complement strand
TCCGTCATATTCTTCAGAAAAACTTACTGCCGGCATTTTAAAGCAGGATATGGTATGAACGTGTTCTACAACCTCCGTCATTCCACAGATCAGACTGCCGTTTTCGTCATAGCATTCTTTGCTATGCTTATGCAGAGTGATCTCATCCTTTCCGCATACTAATTCGTGCTGTTTATCTTCACAGTTCAGATCATGAGTATGTGTTCCGATCTCAGGAAGCTGACATAACAGCTCACCGTCAGAACCGTAGCAGCTTTTGTTATGTCTGTGAACTGCAAAATCCGCATATCCACAGATAAGATTGTTATCTTTGTCATAACACTCAGCAGTATGCTTATGTACTTCAAAAGGACATCTCAGCAGCTTTCCGCCTGAATACAGTGTAGCGCGGATTTCTTCGTCTGATGCACTTTCCATAGTAATAGCCGGAAGTATAAGCGCATAGGTTGTTATGAATACCGTTATGCACGCAAGTACACTGACAACGCGATACCATTTAAGACGGAATCTGTGGTTTTTATTCAGTTTTTGTATTTTTAACTGAACATCTTTTTTCATGAGTGTGCACCATTCCTGTTAATTTACAACTCCAAAATGATTTAACGGCCATACTGTAAAAATTATTTTTCCGACAATTTCGTCCTGAGATACACATCCTATTTCAGAATTCCGTGAATCAAGCGAAGTATCCCTGTGATCGCCCATAACAAAATATGATCCTTCGGGAACCTGACACGGAAATTCTATATCACATTCTCCGAGTGATTTTTCTTTGATATATGGTTCATCCAGAAGCTTTCCGTTTACATATACATTTCCGCTGTCATCAAGTTCCACTGTATCAAGCGGTTTCCCTATGATCCTCTTGACCAGGATTTTATTTGCATAGTAAAAACAAAATATATCTCCATAGTCAAAGTTTGCTGTTTTTACTGAAACAACAATATCCCCTTCATATAAAGTTGGTGTCATTGAAGCACCATATATCTGCAGAACAGGTAAGATCAGTGTTGCAACCAATGCCGCCGCTGCCGCAGTTACAATTAACGCTGCAATCGTACTTCTGAAGATTTTTAAATATCGTGATTTATATTTTTCTCTTTTCAGCTCATCTTTTAGCTGTTCAGTTGTAACATCAAGAGAAATATCCTTATTCTTTTTCATGCTTATCACCGTTTAATATTTCATTTACTTTTTCCTGATCAAAAAGCATATCTGCCATTTCTTTCATTCTCTCTTTAAAATCAGACACTCCACTGTCAATCATCTGCTTTGTCTGTTCAAGATACTGCTGTGCCTGTTCTTTCGCCTGCTTTTCCATTCCCCTGCACTCTGCTTCCGTTTTTTCACGGAGTATTCTGCATTCTTTCTCTGTATCAGCATGAAGATTATAAACGTTCTTCAGATACTGATCCGCTGCAGTCTGTGCGTTTGCAAATACATTGTTTATTTTAATCGAAGCTTCAGCAATCGATCCTGACTCGCTGATAACAAGATCTCTCTTTGAAAGCTTCTGATTTAATTCATCAATCTCAGTCTGCATCCGATCAATCTTTTTGCTCTGCATAATCAACATTTCCAAAAGCTCTCTGCGATTTAATCGTTTTAGTTCCTTATCTGTCATAACTCCTCCGAATAATTCTATCTCGCTCTGAAAATGAATATTCTGGATATTAAATATTCATTTTCTAAAATGATAACTAAGGTTACCAATTACTTCAAAGTCTTACAAAAATTGTTATATATTAAGAATATTTATCCACATTTATGCAATAAATATAGCATTTCTGAACATAATCGTCGATAAGATTTTTCCTATTTTTAAGGGTTTTTTAAATAATTTTTCTTTCTCACCTCAATCAAAATTTCATACATAATTATCCGTATAAAATGAATAATCTGAAGTTTATAAAATCTTATTATTATATGACTATTACCATGAATATATTAAGAGTAATATAAATTTGCATGATTATGTTTCATCAGATTCATATATATGAGATGTTTTATGAATTTTTTACTCTTGAATAAAATTCTGCATTATAATTTTAAGAACGATTGAAAAATCCTGACAAAAATGTGACGTATTATTATCCAAAAAATTCCACCGCCTTAATGAATAATTGAAAGGCGGTGGAATTCATTTCATATAAAAAATACTGTTATTTGCCGGATTTATTTTTTCCGATAACAATTACGGTTATTATTACACCCGCAATCAGCAGGAGAGCTATTATACAGATTATCAGAACATTTTTGTCTGTGTTATTATTATTTTCATTTTCGCTGACATTTTCAAAAGTTTTCTCCGACTTCTGATCATCTGTATTATCCTCAGTTATTTCTGATACGGTATCACTTCTCTGTTCAGAGCTGCTCTGCACGGCAGCGGAAATATGCTCATCTTTTTCTTCATAGCTTTCAGGCTGCTGTGAATCTGAACCGGATATCTCCTCATCACCAGACTGATATTTCAAAAGCGCAACTATCTGATCCCGATCATCGCTTTGCATAATGATCCTGCTGAATGAATCCTCTGTTCCGTTATAGAAAATATCCTTAAGATTATCACAGCAGTTGAAAACGCTGATTCCGATACTTTTTACACTTTTCGGCAGTGAAACTGTTTTCAGAGACTGACAGCATAAAAATGCATGATTTCCGATATTCTCCACACCATCAGGAATTTCGACAGATGTAAGACTTCCGCACTCGTTAAATACTCCGTCACCTATACTGGTCACACTGTCCGGAATAGTTATGCTTTCCAGCTTTTCACTTCCTCTGAATGCATCGTCACCAATGCTTACAGTTCCCGGCTTTATTTCAAAGCTTGTAAGATCACTTTTGTCGCCCTTGTAAAAGAACAATACCTTTCCAAGATAGACAGGACCGTCTGCATATTTTTTTATCCAGGGCTGATCCCATGAAAATGCCAGGTTTGCTATCTTTGTAACACTGTCAGGCATTTTTACATCGGAAAGATTCCTGCATTCCTGAAAAGCTCTTGTGCCTATGGATTTCAGACCGGACGGCAGTTCCACGGATACAAGCTGCTCATAGCTGGTTACCATATCTCCTGCAACAAATGTAAATGCAGCTCCGGCAATATATTCAGTCCCGTCTTTTATCTTTACACTCGTGTTTTCAGGCATTACACCCTTATAGGTATACAGAATAAAATCGTCCTCTCCAAGATAAACACAGCCGTCCGGCTGTTCATTCATCCATTTTGAATTCTGGAAAACCCAACTTCCCAGCTCGGTTTCACCTTTTGGAATTGTTATCTTTTCAAGCTCCTGACAATATGAAAATGCATTATCTCCGATGCTCTTTACGCTTCCCGGAATGTTTACAGAGCTCAGTCCGGAACAGCCATAGAATGAGCCTTCTCCTATACTGAGCAAGGTGTCAGGAAATTGCACTGATTTTATATTTACCCGGCCCTGAAAAGCTCTGTCGCCGATTTGTGTTACTGTTTTTCCTGATATTTCTGACGGGATGACAACGGTTTCATCCTCGCCGTTATAGGAAGTAATCTTTATTGTCCCGTCAGTAAGCTCATCATACAAATAATCCTGATCCTCCACCGCATTGACTGTTAAACCTGTGCCCGGTAAAAGCTGTGCAGGAAATGTACCGGTATTCACTGCAGCTGCTGTCACAAGCATAATTACAAAGCTGAAGCTTCTTTTTACAAACACTTTTTTCATCAGTATCTTCTCCTTTATATTATTTGTTCCGACTGAAAGTAACAATCTGATATTCTGAAATACGGCTTCATAGCTTTCAGGTACTTAATGCCGGGCATAAGTTTAGTCAGCATCCTCTTCAGAATTGAATGAACTCATAAGATTGTTCTACAATCATCTTTTCACCCACGAAACAATTGTACTCCAGCAATATCATCAGTGCAGGGGCAATGATATTTTCGATGAAGTGATACAGAACATTTTCTGTTTTTTTGTCACGGTGATCATCCTTTTTTCATCTGATCTCCCTTATTTCGTCAATTATTTCAGCTTCTGTATTATTCTCCACAAAAGCAGACAATTCATTCATCATACTGTCCGCAAGTGCATTATGAGGTACGATCGCTGCAACACCGATCACAATGATGCGGTGAGTATCCTGCTCGTCGGTTTCTGCTGCAGAAACATGAAATCTGTTCTGCAGTTTTGCTGTAAGACTTTTCACGATCATTCTTTTTTCTTTCAGACTATTTACCCATGGGGCATGCAGTCTGAATGTCATTACAAGTATTTTCATTTTCTTTCTCCGTTACAGCACGGAATACTGATCATCGGCCGCAAGTCTGATCAATTTCCTGATATGTATTTCTACGCTGTCCAGACACGGAAGAACACAGTTATTATCATTCAGCAATAACGGCAATTCCGTACATCCCAGTATTACTGCTTCAATTCCATTTTCATCACGCATCTTTTCAATAACAGCATTGAATTCCTGTAATGTATCATCCCTGACAATTCCAAGTTCCAGTTCCTCAAGAATTCTTTTTGCAACAAGTTCCCTGTCCTCTTTGCATGGAACAATCACCTCAATGCCTGATCTGACAAGATCTTTTTTCATATAATCCTGTTCCATTGTAAAAATAGTTCCTAACAGTCCGACTTTCTTATATTTCCTGAGTAATGCTTCATCACAAACCGCCTTTGGAATACTGATAAGTGAAACGTTGGTTTTATTTTCGATCTCATCAAGTATTATATGCATTGTTCCGGCTGTCAAGGCAATGATCTCTGAACCTGATGACTTCAATAAACTTACCTTTTCTGAAAGATAATCTGCAAGCTCCTCATATTTTCCGGCTGACACATAATTCCAGGCTCTGCGGAAATTCACACTTTCAACAGTTATTTCCGGCATTGCCTTTCCGCCTGTCATTCTGTCGATCAATAAATTCAATTCCTTGTAATACATCAGCGTGGATTCGGGTCCTGTTCCGCCGACCAGACCTATTTTTTTCATAACTATACTCCTTTTTTCAGTTCTATTTCAAGAAAACACTGAATAATCATTTCAGCCGATACCGCAGACTCAGGGCGTTATCCTCTGCTGTACCCATGTCAAGATTCCGGTTTATTATTTATCTGCTCCCCTGGCTTTTCGTTCCCGAACAATTCAGGGTACTATACTTATTATTCTAACATACAACGAAAGCATAAACAACTTATTTGTTTTCCGGGCAGCGTGACGGCAGCGTGACGCTGCACCCTTGATTCACGGCTTAGTCAGCCTGAAAAATTTTACTCCGGCACCGCCCGGCTTTTTTGAGCCTGAACTGCTGATATTCTTTCTGCCTAAAAACTCTGAGAAATATTTCACACTAACGTTCTCCGGCGTGCCGCCGGAGTTGCGATGCGCTATTGCTCCGTATACACTGCACTCTGACAGAGAAGTACTGTTGCACTCCCTCGGCTCTGATTTCTTCTGGCACCCCAAGGGCACTTCCTGCGGGCGCGTCACGCTGCCGGTTTTTTCATACAGCTTGTATTTACCTGAATCAGGATTTATAATAGTTAAATAAATAAATCAAATGCTATCGGAGTGAATTAATAAATGAAATTTCTTTTTGCGTCAGACTCCTTTAAAGGCAGTCTGACAAGTGAGCAGACAATCAGTTTACTGACTAAAGCAGCAAATGAGATCTTCCCCGGGTGTGAATGTATCGGTGTTCCTGTTGCAGACGGCGGCGAAGGTACTGTCAATGCTGTGGTTTCTGCAGCCGGCGGCAAAACAATCACAACAAAGGTACATGATCCGCTTATGAATATTATCAGCGCCGGTTACGGTTTGTCTGACAGCAACAAAGCGATCATCGAAATGGCAGCAGCTTCCGGTCTGCCTCTTGTGCCGGAAAAGCTGAGAAATCCTTTGAATACAACCACATTCGGTACGGGTGAGCTGATACTGGATGCGCTCGATCGGGGCTGCCGTGATATTTATATCGCAATCGGCGGTTCAGCTACAAATGACGGCGGTATGGGCTGCATGAGAGCCCTCGGTATCAGGTTCATATCTTCTGACGGCAGGGAACTTTCCGGCTTTGGCAGGGAGCTTTCCGAGGTTGCTGTGATCGACACAAGCGGGCTTGACAAGCGTATCAGTGAATGCAGTATAACCGTTATGTGTGATGTCAGGAATCCTCTTTGCGGCAAAAACGGTGCGGCTCATACCTTTGCAAAACAAAAGGGCGCAACCACGGAAATTACGGATTTTCTTGAAAAGGGTATGTGCAGCTTTCGTGATGTGATACTTTCTCAGACTGGTACTGACTGCGACTTGATAGAAGGCGCAGGTGCAGCAGGAGGTCTTGGTGCTGCTCTGAAGGTCTTTCTCGGCGGCAGAATGCAGTCGGGGATTGAAGCTGTGCTGCAGCTGACAGACTTTGATGAAAAATTGAAAGATGCTGATCTGGTCATTACCGGCGAAGGCTGCACCGACAGTCAGAGTATCTGCGGAAAGGTCATGATGGGCGTGGGTTTACATTCAAAGAAAATGCACATTCCCTGCATAGGTCTGTCAGGATCTCTTGGCGAAGGTGCTCATATGATTTATGATTACGGTATTTCTTCCCTTCAGAGCATTGCTGACCGACCGATGACGCTTGAATATGCCATGGAAAATGCCGCAACGCTGTATTATAACGCGGCTGTAAGACTGTTCAGGATGGTCAGAGCCGGAATTGAGATAAATACATGAACACACTTTGGCGGTTTTTTCATTCAGCGTTCAAAAGTGTTTTAATTGTGAGAATAATACTGCTTTTTCCCGCGGTATTTTGAGGAATAGAATGTTTTTAAAATTTTTTCAAAAAAATGAACCTATACAGTCTGAAAAATATCTAATAAATGAAACGGTTTCAAAAGACCAGTAAAATATACCCTGTATCGCAAAATATTTGTTATCAGGTATAGTGAAATAAAACAGCATAATTATTATTCCCGACACAATTAAAATCAGGAGCAAACAAAATGAAAAAAATCCAAAAACATTCACTGTTCAGAAAAACAATTGGATGCCTTCTATCCGCTTCGATCTGCTTTTCAGCAGGAGCTGTCATGACAGGTTTTCCGGTCCGCGCCGCAGCTGACAACAATTATACTGCCATTTATAAGCTGGCAGACAGCTGTCAGGTAGGAACTATACTTCACTGCTTCAGCTGGAAATATGATGATATCAAAGCTTCCCTGAGACAGATTGCTTCGGCAGGATTTACCTCCATTCAGGTTTCTCCGACACAACCCACTCCTTATAGCACGATCAATGATTTTGAATGGAGCGTCGTCTATCAGCCTTCAGACTTTTCAATCGACATGTATGAGTTCATGATAAAAGAGAAACTGGAAGAGCTTTGCAAAGAAGCAGACAAATATGGCATAAAAATCATTATGGATGTAGTTTCAAACCATATGATCTATATCGATGGCCTTTCTCCCGAAAGCTTTGCACAGAAGGATCACTGGCACAACGCAGGCAATTTTAAAAACTACGCCAACAGATCTGAAATCATAAACGGTGATCTTCTTGGACTGAGAGATCTTAATACTGAGAATGAAGATGTTCAGACGCAGAAACAATGACAAATAAACTACATGCAAAACAGTAGTAAAACAGATTATAAAAGAATAAAGTGGCTGTCGATGAAAAATACAGGCGACAGCCACTTTTTATTTTCCTTGTAATCAGATAATTACATAGCTTTTCAGACTGCTTCCTAAGATCATTTCAGGCAATGCCGGAGAAACAGAAAAGCCTTTCTGTATACTGCTGATATCACTGTTATTTGTCACAGGCTTCGCAGTTCGTATTCTATCTGTAAAAGTCGTGTTTCGATCTCTTTTTTACGTTTGCCATTGAACAGTCCCCTGAGATTGTTCCGTTCCATTTGCAGAGCTGCTTTTTCATTATTCAGATATGCTCTCCTGCGAAATCGTTCAGCTGTCGTATCGATCAGCTCAAAATACAATTCCTCAACCCTGGAATCATTGATCCAGCCTTCAAGACGGTATCTGCCAAGTTCCATACGGGAGCCGTCATTTCCCTTGAGGATAAGCACCTTTGCCAGTCTGTCATACTGCGGCAGAACATTTATCTCAGAGGTCAGGTTTGTTATCCACTCATTACGGCTGTTGAATACCGAAAAATTGAATACTGCTGTACCGGAATAACCTATACGTTTGAAAAGAATCATCTGCATAGACAGATGTGAGTAAAAGTACAGATCGATCGTTGTTGACGGCTGTCCCTGTGGAAAAGCAATATCGCTGTTTGAACCTACTACCTGAAGTGTCCTGATCATTCCCGTTCCGTTTCTGCGCTTGATCTTCTCGCTGATTTCCTTCTTATAACTCACCTCTGCAGACTGCGTTTTCTGCACATTAGCAATAACATTTTCCTGATTTCCCTCAATAAATCCTGCATTGCGCCGACCTTACCCATATCCTGCGCCTGAAGATGCTTGAATTCTTTCGGAATATCGTAAGCGTCAATATTCTTATAGCACGGAATGAGCACCTTATTCTTGTCCTTGCTCATAATCGACAGGAAGCGACCCCATTCATTTTTAACCCAAACAGCATTGTAATA
>ONRO01000375.1 GCA_900320235.1 uncultured Eubacteriales bacterium | reverse complement strand
CCTGTTGACAGATTATATTTTATCAAATATAATTTTATAAATATTTTTATTTGTTTTATCCCCGGCCGGCGTGCCGCCGGTGTCGCGATTCACGGCTTATATAGCCTGAAAAAATTTTACTCCGGCACCGCCAGGCTTTTTCAACCTGAACTGCTGATATCATTTCTGCCTTAAAACTCCCGGAATAATTTTATACTAACATTTTATCATAGAAAGTGCTTGAGATCATATTTATTCAAAGTAATCATTTTGCCAGTGATACTCCGGGAAATGATTATGTGATTCATGAATACTGTACTCTGAATTTTTTTACTATTCCTGATTTTCATAAATATGAAAAAAGCAGACCCTGCATTAAAAAGCTTATCTGTATTTTTCCGTGCCGGAAAAAATGTTTATCTTACAGATATAATCACAGGTATTCCTTTGTGACCATAACTTCCGCTTATCAAAAACTTTAAAAGGATAACTATATTGTCAGAACAAGAAGCCGGAACGATGAAAGAATCGTTCTTGTTTCTCTTACTGAAAAAGGTGCTCAGCTTCGGGAAAAAGCAATTCATATTCCATCAGATATCGGGAACAGCGTTTCTCTGAGCAGTGAGAACTCTGCTGCCCCCTGTACCATGCTCTGTAAACTGTCAGGAGGATTTCAATGAATAATAACGCTAAAATAAGAGAAAAAACTATTATCCGGACAAGTATTATCGGGATCGCAGCTAATATTCTGCTTGTTGTCTTCAAGGCACTTGTCGGCTTTGCTGTAAATTCTATTGCCGTCATACTTGATGCGGTAAATAACCTGACTGATGCTGTTTCAAGTATCGTCACGATAATCGGCACAAAGCTTGCAAATAAAGCTCCGACAAAAAAACATCCCTTCGGCTATGGCAGACTTGAATATATGAGTCAGCTTATTGTCGCATCCCTTATTCTTTATGCCGGAATCAGCTCGATAATTGAATCAGTGAAAAAAATAATTGATCCTGAGTCTGCTGATTATAATACAGTTTCCCTTATCGTGATTTCAGCCGCAGTCTTCGTAAAGCTGATACTGGGTCTGTATGTCAGAAATAAAGGCAAACAGGTTTCTTCTGGTACACTTGAGGCCTCGGGCACAGATGCACTTTTTGATGCTGTTATTTCTGTTTCTGTCCTGGCAAGTGCAGCTGTATATCTGATCTTCGGACTTAGCCTTGAAGCATATGTCGGAGTTATAATTTCGCTGTTTATTATCAAATCGGGTCTTGAGATCATCAAGGATGCTGTGGATGATATGCTCGGACTGCGCGAAACAAAAGAGCTTACACACTCAGTCCGGAAATGTATCGCTGAGGAAAAGGATATTCATGGTATTTATGACCTGATTATACATGATTACGGCCCCGATAAACACCTCGCAAGCGTACACATAGAAATAGATGACACACTTACTGCCAGGCAGATAGACATTATCTCCCGCAACATTCAGGAACGTGTCTATGAGAATACTGGCGTTATTCTCACCGCTGTGGGCATTTATTCGAGAAATACAGTCAACGATGAAGCTGCAGAAATCCGCAGCAATATCCACAAGCTTGTGCATTCCCATGACGGCATACTCCAGTTCCACGGCTTTTATTTTGACCCTGAGAAAAAACGCATTTCCTTTGACATCATTATAGATTTCGCTGAAGACAGACAGGCTTTGTACCAGCATATACTCAAAGATGTAAGCGAAAAATACCCGGGATACGAAATACGCATAACCCTCGACAGCGACGTCAGTGACTGAAAATTTCCTGCATAACCCTGAGTCAGAATTTTTTTCAAAAACTTGTTATTTCTTCAGATTGTCTTCAGATACCTATGTTATATTATGGTTAAATTAAAGATAACCTGAATCCGATGGACACAGAAATACATTTGAAAAATATGTTTCTGGCAGTCAGGAAAACTGATTTTTATTGCTCAGACCAGCTTATTTCTGTTTTTCATCGTACTCAGGCCAATCAACAGCTCAAAACATCAAAAGCATTATGAGGAGGAACCACCATGAAAACAAAGCGTATTCTCGCTGGTCTCTTGTCAACTGTAATGTGTCTGTCAGTTCTGGCCGGCTGCGGAAAACAGGAAGAAAGCAAAAAAGATGAAAAAAGTTCAGTTTCACAACAGAGCTCTCAGGCTGAAAAAAGCTCATCAGATGAACAAAGCTCCGAAGCTGAAATAAGCAAGGAAGAAAACAAGGAAGAAAGCAAAGATGTGAGCAAAACTGAAAGCAGCACTGCTTCTGATATAAAAAGCTACACTCTTACTATCCGTGATGCAGACAAAAGCCCTGAAATGACCGCTGTTTTTCTTAATACCCAGACAAATAAGACAGAAGAAGTCAAAATGACAAAATCAGGCGAAGATGAAACCTGCTTCATCTATACCTGTGAAAATGATCCCTCAGCTTATAATATGTTCCACATTTCCTATAACGGAAAAGAAACCGAGGACGCTACTTTCAATACTTTTGTTGAGGCATGGTATCTCTATGAAAAAGAGCTGCTCCCCTGCAAAAAGGATAAGGACTATGTTGAAAAGCCTGAATATAAAACAGTAAACCTTCCTTTCAACAACTATGATAAAAAAATACATATCTGGACGCCCGAAAGCTATGATGCAAATTCTGATGAAAAATATTCTGTCATATATATGCTTGACGGTCAGACCGTTATTGATGCAGAGCTTGACTCCGGAAATAACAGAAGCTGGAGTGTTTCTCAGCACGTTACTTCCATGATGGATGTTACTGACAACAAGGCTATTCTTGTATGTATAGAAACAGTTGGCTCACCTGACGAAGAATTCTCCCGTGATGATGAGCTTATCCCCGACATCGGCATTCCTGAAGAAATCAAAGAACAGATCGGTTCAAAATATCTGTGCAAACAATTCGGTGACTATCTGAGCGAAACCGTTGTTCCTTATGTAGAAAAAAACTATAACGTAAAGAAAGATGCTTCTGACAGAGGTCTTTGCGGTGCTTCACTCGGCGGACTCGCTTCTTTCTATATCGGCCTTGAACATCCTGAAACCTTCGGTACAGTCGGAGCATTTTCATCCACATTCAGCACAGCAGATCAGGATTCGTGGATAAATTATATCACTCCAAAAATCAAATCAGGCAATCTCCCGTTCATTTTCATGTATGACGGCAGCTACTACAAAGACAACGGTGCATTATCAGAGCTGATGAATAACAATCTGATCGATAAAGGCTTCCCGAAAGATAAGATTGTATTCTGCAAGTATGAACCGGGTGAACATAAAGTTTCAAGCTGGAGCAATATTTATCCGCAATTCCTTGAGGCTATGTTCACACAGAAATCAGCAGCAGTAAAATCCGGCGAAAAAGTTGAATACCTTGACAAATCCCAGCCACATCCGGAATTTGATCCCAATCTTGCAAAGCCGGATGCAGAAATTGAAAACGATACAAGACCTGACTACATAAAGAATTACTTATTCTATGACAACAGCGAAACAAAATGGGAAAAAGTCTACGCTTACTTCTGGGGCGGAAAACCTGTAAACAAAGTAACCGGCGAAGTATTTGATGTCAAATATGCAGATTGGCCAGGTTATGAAATGGAAAAAGTTGAAGGCACAGATCTTTACAGAATGCCTTTCCCCAAGGGCGTAACCAACATTATCTTCAGCACCGGCGTAAAGGATTCCGATGTTGCAAAGGGTGTTGTTGCATATCAGACTGATGATCTGGTATTCTCAAATGTAAATAATTCCGGAAAAATCTATAAGATCGACCTCTCCGTAGAACCGGAACAGGGCACCGGCAGAGCAGAGAAAACAAAGTTCCGCTATAAAGAAGGTTCATGGAGAGATTATACTGAATAATCCGTCCCTGATATACCCGATAAAGCCGAACGCCTCACTAAAACCAACCGCTGCGGATTCCTTGGCGGGCTGAGGCAAAGTTAAAAACAGACCCATAAGCAGATTGGCGTAAGCCTTCCGCTTATGGGTCTTCTCTTTTGCTGCACAATTTGATTCACTTATCCGTTTTGTTTCCCGCTTGCACAGCTTTTTGTTTCTTTTTCCTGCGGCCTGATACGATCGCTATGATTGACACTGGAATTACTAACAAAACATTCCAGCATAAAACCAACAGCATAATAAAGGAAAGCGGTCTGGGTATGGGGATCTTGTACTGAGCTTCATATATCGTCCTGGTACTGCCGTTTTCTGTCAAGGTTACAGTATCTGCATTCAATGGATTTTTGCTTATATTGTAGCTTCTTCCGTTTAATGTAATGCTGGTGATTTCAGAATAACTGCCATATAATTCAGTCTGATCGTCCGTCACAGCGGAAACGCTTTTGATATTGCCTTTTCCGTCCGCTGTGACAAGCATATTATCACTTATTACACATAGCTGCAGATCGCTGTCCCTCCAGTGTACAACAGTCAGACCGCTGTCATTGATCTCATAGCCATAGAGGAAATGCCCGTCACTGTCATATACAAGTGCTGAGTTTTTACAATAACCGCTGACCATACACACCGCAACCAGTCCGTCCTCGTTTACATCATAACATTGTATAAGTGCCGTCTCCGGCTCCTCTGTAAAAAAACGCGGCTCTATTTTTTCTATATAGCTGTCCGTCTTACCCTCAACGGCTTTATTTTCCTGCGAAGCACTGACAGGAAAGCATATAAATAATGAAAACATAAGTAATATTAGCAAGGCCGGGATAACTCTTTTTATATGTATCATAGCATTGGCTTTCATATCCTCCACCTCCGTACAGTCTGATTTAATTGTA
Source organism: uncultured Eubacteriales bacterium (assembly GCA_900320235.1). GTDB lineage: Bacteria > Bacillota > Clostridia > Oscillospirales > Acutalibacteraceae > UBA1213. Next base: position 3,947 of record ONRO01000375.1, on the reverse strand, counting down.
CTCAACGAAAAAATTGCCTATTGATACACGATTATTGCTATTCCTCCCGGCGTAAAATCCCACCGGCAGATAATCCTTCGGGATCATTTCCTCATAATCAAAATCAAACTGATAATTGCAGAAAATAAGCTCTACATATATTATCCTGCCCTCATGTGCGTCAAGTGCATATACAAAACCGTTGTAGCTGTCCGCATACATTGCCGCAAGGTCATATTTGCTGTCAAAGCCCTTTGCACCATAAAAACCCTTGTATGTCGTTGATTTGTAATCGTGAAGCCTTTTCAGCTCCTTTTTATATTCCTCCTCAGGATAATCAACAACAAGATAGCTCAGCCACTGTGCATCCCACGGATTATAGTAAACCGTCTGGTAATCCTCAACTGTCATTTCCTTTGTGAGATGCTCCGGGAAGATGCTTTCATCCATATCCCATTTATGGTTGTGCGGTTCAACAGCGTTTTTTCCGATATAATCCTCATACCGGCTTATATCCGTGTTGGTCTCAATCTCTGCACCGGTGTCAAAAATAAACAATAACGCCAGAAATCCCAAAGGCACAGCAAGCTCCACAGCTATTGCCAGTACTACTGCCACGATAACGATTATAACTGTTTTTTTCTTGTTTTTCTTTTTCGATTCCTGCACATACTGCGTAAAAACAGCGTCCGTCTGATTGCTGAAGCTTACCGAAGGCTTATCGTACAATGTATCATCAAACTGTTTGCGGCATTCTTCACATTCATTCAGATGTTCTTCGATCATTTCATTGCTCTTTTCGCTTGTCATATGCTCGGCATAAAGCGGCAGAAGATCTTTTATTATTTCACAATCTGTTTTCATATGCTGTCCTCCTTCATTCTTTTTCTTATCATATCCTTTGCACGATGATATGAAACACATGCCCAGTGATCGTTTTTGCCGAATATCTCCGCTATCTCCCTGAAAGAAAGCTCTCCGAATACTCTCAGCATGAATACCTCTTTATAAGGCTCTTTCAGCTCATGCAGATATTTATGTATTATTGCAGCTGTTTCCTTATCCTCAAGTATTTCAAAGAACTGACTGTCCTTGTCAGGAATTGCAGCCTCAAGCTCGTTGTCAGCTATATGCTTTTGTTTTTTCAGATATGTAAAGTACTGATTCTTAGCGATAGAGCAGAGCCATGTCCTGATACCTGAGCTGCCCTTATAGTCGTCTATATGCTTAATTGCTCTGAAAAAAGTTTCCTGGCACAATTCCTCTGCAAGCTGCTCATTTGCAGTGAGTCCTCTGAGGAATCTGTATACATCCTCGTAATACTGCCTGAATATCTGTTCAGCATTCTCCACTCCGCCGCCTCCTTTCTCTGTACCTTCCTCTATATATTAGACTCCCCTAAATCCGGAATATCACAGCTGCGGATAAAATTTTTTATAAAAATGCCGCCGTACTGCTTGTGTACGGCGGCATCGTTTGCTTTGAAACCAATATCAATTAAGCTTTGCCATGATTATTTCTTTACTGTAATATAGCAGGTTGCTGTCTTTCCGTTATAGGTCTGAACTGTTACTGATGTATAGCCGGCCTTCTGGGCTACAAATTCAGCATTCCAGTTACTCTTTGTAAGCTTGACAACACCATTGTTATAGCTGCTTAACTTGTATGTTCTTGTTGCACAGCCTGAACCGTCCGGAATGATCGCTCCGACTGACATCTTCTGTCCGACCTTCATTGTAACATCAGACTTTGCCATCTTTACCCATGCAGGTGCCTGCTTTACTGTTACCTTACATGTGCTTTCCTTGCCGTTGTATGTACGGACTGTTACATATGCAACACCGGGCTTTACACCTTTGAAAACACCTGTCCATTCTGTATTTGTCATCTTTACGATTGATGAATTGCTTGTACGGTATGTTCTCTTCGCTGAAGCTGCTCCGTTGTTCACACCTGAACCAAGTGTAAAACTCTCACCCACGCCGAGTGTGAGTACACCCTTTGTAAGTGTAACGCTCTTGGGAGCCTGCTTTACTGTTACATTGCATTTTGCTGTCTTGCCGTTATTTGTCTTGACTGTCACAACTGCTGAGCCTACTGCCTTGGCTGTGATCTTGCCGCTTGAAACCGTTGCGATATTTGTCTTTGAGCTTGACCATGTAACAGCCTTGTTTGTTGCATAAAAAGGCTTTACTACTGCACTGAGCTGTACAGATTCATTCACACCGGCTGAAAGTGCGGTTTTGTTGATAGTAATACCTGTTGCTGTTGTTCCTGTGATGCTCTGGAATTTCAGGCTGTTGTTTTTAGCATAGGTCTGTGCAGTAGAGCCGTTGTAACCATGTACAACTATATTCTTTAATTTATCTTTACTGGTAAAATAATAATCGTCAAATTTTGTTTTTGAATTGAAGAAAGCTACCTCTTTTATTCTATTCATACTGCTGAGAGTGCCAAAATAGAATTTTTCAAGATTTTTTGACATTGAGATACCGGTCAGATTCTTGTTATTTTCAAATGTACCGGAACTAATTGTTTTTACACTGTCCGGAACCTTGTAAACATCGCCTGTTTTTGCAGCGGGATAAAAGCACAGATTACTCATATTCTTGTCAAACAGTACGCCACCGACTGTTTTGTAATATTTATTAGAGGAAGATACATTGATTTCCTTTAAAGCTGACATAGTGCCGGGAAAAGACATGATTGAGGTCTGGGCACCTACATTCACCTTCTGAAGCTTGGAAGCGTTTTCAAATGAAAAAACACGGATCCAAACAACACTTTGCGGAACTGTAAATTCAGAAGCCGGCTTTGCCTGCGGATAGCATTCAAGAGTATCCATATTCTTTGAATACAGAATTCCGTTTGAATCCTTGTATACTGTATTAGCAGAATCAACCTTGATTTCCTTGAGAGATGATGTATACTCAAATGCATCAAAAGAAATACTTGTAACAGACTTAGGAACTGTTACTTTTTCAAGGTAAAGATTAGAAAATGCACAATAATCGATTTTCTTGACATATGACGGAATAGTATAGCTTGTGCCTGTTTTATATTTCGGATAATATATAAGCGTATCCTTGTTCTTATTGAATACAATACCGTTCACAGAGGTATACTTTGTATTCTTGCTGTCAACATTAACTGCTGTCAGAGCATTATTCTTACTGTAATTAAAGAAATTAATCTTTGTTACGCTTGCAGGAATATTGACTGTCTTGACAACCTCGGGATAGTTGAAAGAAAGGTCTATCTCGACCACTTTTTTCCCACCGATTGATGACGGGAAGTTTACTGTTGAATTTTTTCCGGTATACCATACAAAAACTCCACCGGTAGTATCAAAATAACTAAAATCGCCGCTGGATGCAGCCTCAGCTGTTATTGAGCTTTCTGAGATCACAGGCATCATTACAGCAGCACCCGAACCGAAAATTGCAGCAGCCATTACAACAGAACCTGTTCTGCGTAAAAATGAGCTAAACATTTTTTTCATAATTTCTGACTCCTTATTTAGTATTTACCACAATTGATTGTCAAAAGCAAAAAAGCTTAAATAAAATCGTTTTCAAAGAGAAATCATCTTACTGTTTTCAGTTTAAATAACCTTTTGCTGTTTTACAATCATCTGTGATATTTTCAGCAAATCGCAAAAAACAATCAGTGTTTTTTTCATTACAGCATCAGAAAAATCATCACCATTTTTCTTACAAAATTGCTATTCCAATTATATCATCACAATTATTCCTTGTCAATAATTTTCGCGCGCCGTATACACTGCTATACACTGCGCTCTGACAGAGAGGTACTGTTGCACTCCCGCGGTACTGACTTTTTCTTACCATTACTATTCTGAAAGTTTATCAAAAGAATTACCGTAATGAATCATATCAGATTCGCTTACAATGGCAGTAATTTTTTTCAGGCAACTTCACTATCCTGTTATTAAGCGTAACAAATCT
>ONRO01000312.1 GCA_900320235.1 uncultured Eubacteriales bacterium | reverse complement strand
TCTTTTGTTATTGATAATCAGTGGGAGTCTGTTAAAAAAGAAATCCTGAAAGCCATTCGCTAAAAAAGTGTATTCTTTGACTAAGCACCGCAAAAATTGAGACGCGGTCAAAAATCGCCGACACCGCGCAAACGTCCTCGGTCGGGTACTTTACCCTACTTCCTCCAACGAATCGCACACAGGGCGACACACGGTAAAATTGGATCTGTTTATTTCGATTCTCAATATATCAAAAGAGTTGCAGCCCTGAATATCAGAGCTGCTGTTTTGATTATTCTTCTGTGTGAAACGTTTCTACAATCAACCTCGCTCCCAATCGAAAGCCGTTGGCAAAATTTTTGCATTCATTTAGATAATTCAGCTCCGACGTTTTGTTTTTCCACATCTGAGTGAGTGGAAAATATTATAGCATATCTCTTTACATTTTTAAAGAATACATCTTATTTATACAGTATAGGCATGTGCTACTTCAGTTTGGTGAAAAATGCATAATACCGTAATTGAGAGGCAGCGCAGTTATTGAGCATCTACTTGTGTTTTCCTGTAACCATTCAGTCATTTTTTCGTCAATAATACTATCATTTTCTATAATAAGAAATAATTTTTTTTGATACTCATCATATAGTCTATTAATATAATCTACAACATCTTCAAAAACAACTGCATGCTCTAATATACAAAAATTCCATTTTCTTTGTTTGTCATAATGTTGAGTAACAAGCATATTTACATTTGCTGTTTTTGAAAGAATATGTGTTGCAAATAGCATTATCACGCCATCTTCTTCAAATGCATCTTCTTTTATTTTTTCTATAAAACAATCAAACAACTCGTTATTATTTAATTGTAGTGCAATATTAAACAATGGCTCTGGAACAACAATTCTCCACTCTTTTAAAAAAGAAGAATAATAATAGCTTAAGTTTCTTTTAATTATATTTTTATATTTTCCCACACAAGCTTTTTTTCTAAAATAGCAATATAAATCTTGATTACTCCACAAGTATTTGTTATTTGACATTGTTTTTTGTATCTCAAATAGCTTAGTTCGATATGGTGATTCATATATTATGTTGTTAATAATTTCAATTTGATACTGAAATGGAATAATTCTTTCAATATTCGTACGTTTTTTATACAATAAACAAAACTTATTTTTAAAAAATAAAGAATCACTACAAATCATTTTCCTAAAAGCATAAATATCATTAATCTCAATACCTATTTGCGGTGAAGCCATAATGTAGTTTTCGTTGTAATAATAGTTCAACTCTAAATTATCAATGAAGACATTGTTTATTTTTGATATATAAAGCTTAAGTGTTTCTGTTAATACATTTTTATAACTATCTAGCGTATTATTCTTTATGTTATCCGGTATTCTTGGGTAAGAATACTTTTTTACAAATCGTAGAAATTCCTCGAAGAATTTCTCATCAAGAAAGTATTTTTCAGGCTGGTTATAATAGTCAGAAAGAACTTCATCTATTGTACCTACAATATAGTCATTAGAACTAAATCCTACCGCGATTATAGCATAATCTCCAATTTTACGTGTTATCCCATTTTCGACATTAATTACATGACCATTCTCAAATAAGTCCTTTGTAAAACCTCGTTGAAAATCAGTAATTATTCTGTCTTTTTGTTTTTGAAAATAAAAATCATCATTTTCAGAAAACAATGGTTGCAAAAAATCCGGCCAAACATTAAATACATTAATTAAAGCTCTTAATTTCATGTAGCACAGCCTCCTTTTTCGGATTCATCAGTAAAATATCCATGTCTTTCAAGATAAGTATACAATAATCCGTTTATAGCTTGATTCCCCTCGTTAGGAGTGATATCAAAAGTATCATATGTTACTATCTCAACATTACGCTCAAATGAACTAATAAACTTTTTAAATTCCTTTGTTCTGGACTGTGAAAATGATAGGATAACGGCCTGTAAATTTTCTTCCAAACTAATCGGATTTCTAAAAACATTTTCAATAGTCCTACAACGATCATCAAAACCTGGACTATCATCTTCAAAGTCTATTCTTAACAAATTTATATACGACTTGATTTCAGAATCAGGTGTTGCATTATTGATAGTAGTGTTTACTTTGCTTAAATAATAATTCCTATTGCTGCTAAAAAACCTTTTTATCATTTGATTAACACTTTTAGTAGATGCAGGAATTCTATACACATTAATATCTTGACTTGGGTTCTCCAAAAACTTGTCATACATGTTATTTGCATAAGCACCTGTATCAAACACAAAAATATTTTCTAACAGGTTTTCTTTAGTATTTATAACAAAACATACTGGATAGTTTTCACTTTGAGGATCACTGTGCACATAATATGCTGGTCTACCAACGAAAGTGTATTCAACATTCTCTGAAAAGACATCACACATTACAGGTGTAATTTCCTTTGATAAGAAAAAAGAGGAGGCGCGGCGATAGTTTGCTTTATGTACAAGCGGTAATACCACTTTGTCAATCTCCAAACAAGTTTCTATTTCTTTTTCAAATTTAGTTTTATTATATTGTTCTAGCGTATATGTTGCATTTGCCACAATAACCCCTTAACCTTTCAACATTTCTTTAATCAATGCAAAATAGTTAGCAAAACAAATGGTTTACTATCATTATAAAACACTTATTATATTATTTCAAGAGGGTTTTCATCATTAATCTCAATGCTATTATTGCATATCCGAGCAGAAAAGCTTGCTATTCGCAATCATTTGTGTTATAATAGCTTTGTAGAAATGTGAGGTGTTTTTTATGGCAAAAACTGCAAACATTTATACTCGGGTTGATCCCGTAATAAAAGATCAGGCAGAACAGATTCTGGAACAGCTTGGTATTCCGATGTCAAACGCAATCGGTATCTTTTTGCGTCAAGTCATTCTGCATAACGGTCTGCCCTTTGATATGACACTTCCTGACTCTAAGCCGGTAGCAATCGGCAGTTTGACTAAAGAACAGTTGGATGCCGAATTGCAAAAAGGCCTTGATGATATTGAAACCGGCAGAGTCTTTTCCTTAGATGAAGTTGATTCGGAAATGAAGAGCAGGTACGGAATATGAGCTATCAAAT
>ONRO01000086.1 GCA_900320235.1 uncultured Eubacteriales bacterium | reverse complement strand
GTCGGAAATAATATTTGACAAAAACGGGAATTATGAAAGAATGCAGAAACAATATACGATACCCTATCCGCAAAAGCTCAGGGATAATATTATTGAAAAAAATATGAAGCTTCTTTCAGGCTACCTTCCTTCATATGACAAACAGATAATGAAAGCACTCGGACGTGATGATATTGTCAGCGTTAATCACCGTACAGCGGCATTTGTAGAATCCTATTTTGATGTTATCTTTGCAATGAATGAGATGACTCATCCGGGAGAGAAAAAGCTCATTGATATCTGTAAAAATGAATGTAAAATCCTGCCGGAAAATTTTGAGGACGGTCTGAGAAAACTCTTCTCTGATATTTTCAGCGATACAACATGCGTGCAGGAGGATCTTGGTCAGATCGTTGCAAGGCTTGAGGAAGTTCTTGAAAAAAATAATCTGTATAAAGCCGGAGGGAAAACATGAAGCAAAAGATCCTAAAGGTGCTTGAGAGCACAGACGGCTATGTGTCCGGTGAACAGCTCAGCAAAATGCTTGGTGTTTCAAGAACTGCAGTATGGAAAAATATAAAGGTTCTCCGCAGTGAGGGCTATAAGATAGATTCCGTTACAAACAGAGGCTACCGCCTTACGGAAAAGCCTGAGATGCTTGATGCGGAAAAGATTTCTCAGGGGCTTGAAACAAGCCTTATCAGAAAAATAGAAGTAATGAAAACCGTGGATTCCACAAATGAAGAGCTGAAGCGCAGATCAAGATACGGAGAACCGAGCGGTATTGTGATCGCTGCGGAAAAGCAGACGGGCGGCAAGGGCAGACTCGGCAGGGCGTGGAACTCTGACATCGGCGGAATATATTTCAGCTTACTTCTTCGTCCGGATCTTCCACCGGGAGAGATATCGGCGATAACACTTGCGGCAGGTTATGGAGTATGTCTGGCTGTCAGGGAGTATACCGGACTTGATGCAAGGATAAAATGGCCTAATGATATAATAGTGGGAAATAAAAAGCTTTGCGGAATACTGACGGAAATGTCTGCTCAATCAGACCGTATTGATTGTGTGCTTATCGGTATAGGTATCAATGTGAATAATGAGGAATTCCCTGAGCCGATCAGACAGAAGGCAACCTCACTTCGTCTTGAGCTTGGCAGAAAAATAGACAGGAATGAATTTTTCCGCTGTGTGTTGAGAAGCCTTGATAAGACATCGGCAGAATTTCTTGCGGGCTTTTCGCAGGAGGAAACAGAGCACTTCAGTAAGCTGTGCGCAACTGTCGGCAGACAGGTCAGCACAACAAACGGCGGCAGGACAATTGCAGGAACTGCAGTAGGCATAACTTCCGGCGGAGAGCTTGAGGTGCGTGACGAAGAGGGAAATATTCATCTGATCAATTCAGGTGAGGTTGTTGTACAGGGGATTTATTGATCTATAATGGACTGAAAGGAAGACAGGAATAATGTCAAGAAGTTTTTACCAATTTAATGTTAATGATACAAATCAGGCGTTGAATAATATCACATATATTCTGACACATCATGGGTTCAAGAATAAAATTGAAAACAATGAAAATGTCTGGCGCTGGGGAACCGGGTTTCTGACGGCTCCGAAATATATCCGGATAGATGTACCGCAGGATCATGTAATTGTTATAAGCGCATGGATCAGACCTTTTCTGATAGGAGAGGTACAGATAGACGATAGTTTTGTAGGAATAATTCCGAAAGAAGAAATGAAAAGCGTGATACGTGTCCTTCAGCAAAACATAAGATGATAAAGATATAGTGGCTATTAAGCCCTGGCTTTATCTGAAATAAAACGGCAGCCCGGAAAAACATCGGGCTGCCGTTTTAATCTGATCTATGATTTTTGACAGATATTTAGAATTCCGGCAAAAAATATGACCCTCTTTCTGTAAATCCCCCCCGGATTGTAAGCGTATACCGGGATCAATTGTATTGCCGGTGCTGAGCCGGGCCGTTTACAGATCAGGCTTCATTGCACGGACGTCTGTGTTTTTTGTCAGCAGGGTGATCCTTGGGGAAAAATTCACTTGTGGGGAAATCTATGCTGCTGAAAAGCTCGCAGGGATCTTCAGAGCTTGCAACACATTCCTTTCTTGGCATACAGAAATCATAAGCCGGGATAAGCATCTGAACATCACGTTCGAGCTGAACAATTGTGAATATTCCGATAGAAACAAGAACATCTTTTTCTGATTCGCTCTGAACAAATTCTCCGCCGTAGCGTCTGATTATGCTTTCGGGTATTCTGAACGGCGGCATCGGACAGGGCGATCTGTGCTTTTCAAGTCTTGCTGAAAGCGCAACCGGCTCGGCAACCTGAACGACAGCTTTCGGACAGTTCTGAGAGGGAACTGAAAGTCCTTCCGGTGCATCTGCACAGTCTGATGTATATACCTTGACGCTGCCGTCACTTCCGAAAAGAACAGCACGCTTTGAAAATACTGCAAGCCCCTTGACAGGCATAGGCAAAGCATTCGGAGCCATGAAAGCGTCAAGTCCGACATCGAAATAGAATGTCATGTCTATTGCGTAGAAGCCGCTGTGAAACGGGACAGGCTGAAGACTGACAGCAACATTGCATACGTTCACGGTGTTAAGACGAACACTTGTAGCTTTGTCGATAAGACATTGTCCGGGCTTTGTCAGCATGACTGGCAGGTCCTCAAGACAATCCTTGTCTGAGCATGAATCATAAATTCTCGGAGCGTTAATGCAGACGGCTTCCTTTACCTTGTCAAGACGAAAAGCCTCGCCTTCATCGGGTGTTATGAAATTATCAGGCATATAATTGTCCTCCTTGTTTTATTCCGGCGTACCGTAAAGGCAGGCTTTCGGTTATCGCCTTATATCATCATAATATGCAGATGATAAAAACGTGTGAAGACAGTCACAGAAATAAAAAAAGCCCTCTGCGCAGTTTACTGACAGGCGCAAAGGGCTGGATCCGTTTTATCCGAAAACCTCATCATAATTTGAATAATAAGAATCTGTCACGGTATACATGAAATCTGCAACATAGAATTCTTTTCCGTCAGATTTGAAATAATAAAGTGTTATCTCGTCATCGGGATCCTGAGGACAGTTGATATCGGTTTCATAGTAAAATTTCATAACATCTCCGGGTGACAGACCAGTTTCGCTGAATTTATGCTTTTCCTTGCGAAGATAAGTGCAGCTGCTTTTTCTGGACTTTGCCCATTGTATGATACGGTCGTCCATTATTGCCTCATAATCCATCCATTCACCTTTTGTAACGCTGCATTTTCCGAGAAGCTGCTCGTTATTATCGAAAGATGTGACATCATATAAAGAAAAGACATTCTTTTTATCATAATGCGAAAAGATCGAAGCAGCGCGCCTTGTTATTTCCCTGGCATTTTTTATGTCGCTGTCGTCAATGTAAATATACATAAGGCTGCGCAGAGTTGTATCGTTAAGTTCCGTTTTTATTTTGAAATTTGAGCGTATATAATCGAAATCATTTTTTGCATCTTCTGCAATGAAATCCCTGAATGAAGGAATATATGAGTCATAAGTATCTTCAACTTTTCCGAAAACAGAACCGTCGATATTGATATCATTGACAGAGCTTGTGACATTGTAGGTAAAGCCATAGGAGTCGTCACGCACTGTAATGACTGTCTTGTCTTTGTCAGAAGTATCGCTTTCCACAAGTGTACAGCTGCCGTATTTTCTTTGAGCATAGTCAAGCACTTCCTGTTCACTTTTCGGATCGCTGCGGCAGGAACACAGAATCAGCATACAGGCTATAAGAATGATAGTAAAAAAGCTCAGACGAATAATTTTTTTCATAGCTGTCAGACTCCTTATGCACGGCAATCAAAAAGGAACCGATCGACTGACCGGTTCCTCATAAACATTATTTAGCGTACTCAACAGCTCTGCTTTCACGAATAATATTTACCTTGATCTGGCCGGGGTATTCAACCTCTTCCTCGATCTTGCGGCAGATATCTCTTGCAAGAAGGATCATTTCGTCATCCTTTATCATATCAGGTTTGACGATAATACGAACCTCTCTGCCTGCCTGGATAGCAAAGCTTCTTTCAACGCCTTCGAATGAGGAAGCGACCTCCTCGAGTTTTTCAAGACGCTTTATGTAATTTTCGATGTTTTCTCTTCTTGCTCCCGGGCGTGCTGCAGAAATAGCATCAGCAGCCTGAACAAGACAGGCAATAATTGTTTTTGCCTCGACATCGCCGTGATGAGCATGTATAGCATGAACAACGATTTCGCTTTCCTTATACTTGCGTGCAACATCAACACCGATTTCAATATGTGAGCCTTCGATCTCGTGATCGAGAGCTTTTCCTATATCATGGAGAAGACCTGCTCTGCGTGCCATAGTAGGCTCAAGTCCGAGTTCAGACGCCATCATGCCGCACAGATAAGCGACTTCAAGCGAATGATCGAGAACATTCTGACCGTAGCTTGTACGGAAGTGAAGTCTTCCGAGAAGCTTGACAAGTTCGGGATGGATACCGTTGATACCTGCTTCGATAATAGCACGTTCGCCCTCGGATTTAATCATTGCCTCAACCTCACGGCGGGCTTTTTCATACATTTCCTCAATCCTTGCCGGATGAATACGACCGTCAGAGATAAGTTTTTCAAGCATTACCCTTGCGATCTCACGCTTTACAGGTTCAAAGCATGAGAGTGTAATAGCCTCCGGCGTATCATCGATAATAAGGTCAACGCCTGTAATAGTTTCAATAGCTCTGATATTTCTGCCTTCACGTCCGATAATACGGCCCTTCATTTCATCACTGGGAAGCGGAACAACCGAAACGGTTGATTCACTTACATGGTCAGCAGCAACTCTCTGTATTGCAAGAGAAATGATCTCTCTTGCGACCTTTTCACTTTCATCACGGGTTTTCTGTTCAAATTCCATGATCTTGACAGCTTTTTCATGTGTAAGCTCATTGTCAAGATTATTGATAATATAAGCCTTAGCTTGTTCGGCTGTAAGTCCCGAGATTTTTTCAAGCATTTCAAATTCACTCTGCTTGATTTTTTCAGCCTCGGCAAGTCTGTTTTCAGCAGCCTTGTTTTTCTGAGCAACAGCCTCTTCCTTTTTCTCAAGGCCGTCCAGCTTCTTTTCAACAGTTTCCTCTTTCTGTTGAATACGTCTTTCCTGACGCTGCATTTCACGTCTTCTGTCTGATATTTCTTTTTCTGCGTTGGTAAGAAGTCTGTGAGCTTCGTCCTTACCGGCGATCAGCGCTTCCTTTTTAGAAGCCTCTGCGGATCTTTGAGCATCCTCGAGAATTCTTTTGGCTTCCTGCTCAGCGGAGCCTATTTTTTCCTCTCCGATCTTTTTCCTGTACTGTACGCCGCCGATAAACGCAAGAATACCGACAACAACGGAAATGACAACAATAAGAATTATTGCCAGAACCGGATCCATAAAACTGACACCTCCTGTTTTTTAATTGATAGTTTTCATGATAATTGTTTTCAGCTTCATCGTTAATTATCATCTCAAAGGTGCCGTCAATCACACCTATCCTGAACGCATGGGAAAATATATCCCGCTGCAGAAGGGATAAGCGATAATAATATTATATTTTCATTATATAAGGCATAAAAGATAGGCTGCATATAGTGCAGCGATGCTGAATCTATTGGTATGGTGCAATAAATTGTACACAACCCCTGACGGGGCAAAGCTTTCAGATAAAAGATTATCTGCGGAAACAACAGAAGGCAGGGCAGAAAAAGCGGCTTT
>ONRO01000023.1 GCA_900320235.1 uncultured Eubacteriales bacterium | reverse complement strand
TCAAGCACATAATATAATATTTTATCATATTTCCGCACTTTATTCAAGGCTGGAAAAAGAAACCAGTCCGTCAGGGCAGCGTGACGCTGCACCCTTGACGCGCTATCGCTCCGGCAGCGTGACGCTGCACCCTTGACGCGCTATCGCTCCGTATACACTGCGCTCTGACAAAGAAGTACTGTTGCACTCCCGCGGTACTAATATTATCTTTCCATTAATATTCTGTGAGTTAATTAAAAGAATTACCATAATCAATCATATCCGTTTCAGTTACTATGGCAGTAAATCTTTTCAGACAAGCGAACTTACCAAGTTTTGAGCGTAACAACTCCGCCACGCTCACATGAAACTAAACGCTGCTAAAGAAAAGAGCGAGCACGCCGAAGGCAGCGCAGCGTGGGAATGCTCATAAACCAAGCGAGCACGCACACCGCATGCGGTGGGCAGCGCAGCGGAGGCGGGGTAGTGTTAAGGAGGTGTGATTTCAAAAGAGAGGAACCTTAAGAGGAGGGGCATAAGCCCTTCCTCTTGTGGTTCCTTTCTTTTGGCTGCGTCCGCATTTTGCGGGCGCTGTTCCGGCGGCAGAGCAGAAAGAAAGAGCAAATCAGAAACGGAATAAAGCTTGCAGACCTTTCACACGAAACTGATCACAGAAAAAAATAAATAAGCATAACAACCCCGAACACACTTACACGAAGCTGACTGATGACTAAAATCAAGAAAAGAGCAGCAAATCTCCCTACATCCAGATAAAAAATCCGCCGCACCCCGGTAATTCGGGAAATACGGCGGAAATAATTATATTATGTCATATCATGCAGCCTTTTTGCTTGATTCCTCAGCTGATGATTCCTGCTTGCTTGCATCTGAGCTTTCAGCAGAAGTTTCCTGCTTGCTTGCATCTGAGCTTTCAGCAGAAGTTTCCTGTTTGCTTTCCTCAGAGCTTTCAGCAGAAGCTTCCTGCTTGCTTGCTTCTGAGCTTTCAGCAGATGATTCCTGCTTGCTTGCTTCCGAGCTTTCAGCAGATGATTCCTGCTTGCTTGTTTCAGAGCCGCTTCCGGGCTGAGTCTTGTTTACATCTGTTTCATATGTGTAATCGCTGATCTTAGCTGTTACAAGCTTTGCAAACAGATTTGCATAGCCGTCAAAGCCCTTATAGCTGAACGATGAATCCGGAACTGAAATATACTCGTCAGCAATAATAACTTCGCTTGTGTCTACCTTGCAGGTACCGTCTTCAAGCTTCTTTATGTCGTTGAAACGGCAGGTTGTCCAGAATGTGAACGGTATCTTCTTCTTGTCATAATTCTCACATGTTACTGTAACCTTATATACAACGTGAAGCATATGATCGTGATCACTTGATGCTGACCACGGATTTCTTGATTCCTTACCATCCTTGAGGTTGAGAAGGATCATTCCCTGATATTCAACCTTGTCAAGAGTCTCACCGCTGTCTGTGATATTGGACTTGATAGTATCCTCACTCTCCTTCTTAAGTGTAGCGAGTGTATCATCATCAACATCCTCAAGCTTTGACAGATATGTTCCGAGTCCGCTTACAGTATATTCCTTTGTAGAAGCATTCGGCTTTGCCTGATATTCATCAGCACAATATTTTTCAAGATCCTCGCCATACGGAGCAGTTACTGTAACTGTAACCTTATCACCGTCCTTGAGACCTTCTGTCTTGTCAAGCTCAAAGCGGAGGTTCTTGTTGCTGTTGTTTTGGATTTGTGCCTTGCCTTCAGGTGAAACACCCTCGAATACTACTTCAATGCCCTCAAACGGATCGAAGCCTTCCATATCTTTCAGACCCTCGACCTTGAAGTCTTTTCCTGTTGTAGACGGAACAGAACCGATATTGTTTGCACAGTATTTTGCAAGATCATCGCCATAAGGTGCAGAAACTGTTACATGGATAGTGTCGCCGTTCTTAAGACCTTCAACCTTGTCAAAATTATAGGAAAGTGAATATTTTGCTGTATAATCAGGTTTACCGTTGCCGTTGTAACCTGTATATTTTACACTGAAGCCATCGAAAGGATCGAATGAACCGATTTCCTGAAGCTCTGAAACTGTATATTCTGTTTCGCTGTCGTCAAGCTCTATTTTGACAAATTTCTGAATATATTCCTTATCTGAGCCAAGATTCCATTTAAGCTTGATCTTATCTCCGTTTTTAAGTTCTGAAGACTTATCAAAGCTGTATGTATATTTTACATTATAAAGAACCAGATCAGTCGGATTTGAATAATTGTCAAGAACAGCGCCTATTTCGCCGGAATTACCGGTATATTTAAGCTTGCCTTCCCAGTCATTTCTGAACTTATCAGAATCAAATTCAGCATTGATTGTGCCATATCCGTTATATCCGTTATATTCAACCTTGATATAATCTGCAAGTCTGAGTTTCGGAGTAGCATTTGCAATTATTACAATTACAATAATAATTACAATAAGTACAGCTGCAGCCGCACCGATGATTGCGATAACTTTTTTATCAAGCGGCTTCTTTACAGCAGCCGCTGCTGGAACAGCGGCACCGTTAACCGGAGCAATATTCGGAATAGGTGCTGTATCTGAATTTGCACTTACAGCTGCCTGATTTGATGTATTGCCAACAGCATTTCCGCATTTCGGGCAGAACTTTGC
>ONRO01000353.1 GCA_900320235.1 uncultured Eubacteriales bacterium | reverse complement strand
GTATATTATTTCTTTATTTTCAGAAAATTTTCAAGTATTATCTTTCCCTGCGGTGTAAGTATTGATTCAGGATGAAATTGTACGCCGAAAACATCATATTCCTTATGACGAACTGCCATTACCTCACCGAGTTTATCTTCAGCAGTTATTTCAAGACAATCCGGAAGGCTTTCTCTTTCTGCAATCAGTGAATGATATCTTGCTGCATCAAATTCTTCATCCAATCCGCTGAAAATTCTGCACTTACTATCTATTTTTATCCTATCCTGTTTTCCATGCATAAGTTCTTTTGCATGAACTATTTTTCCTCCGAAAGCTTCACAAATTGCCTGATGACCAAGGCATACTCCCAGAATCGGTATCTTTCCTGCAAGCTCTGTTACCAACTGCTCACATATGCCTGCCTGTTTCGGATAACAGGGTCCAGGAGAAAGAATGATATGATCGGGTCTAAACTCAGCAACCTGTTCAACAGAAAGCTCATCATTCCTTATAACTTTAATATCCGGCTCTAATGTACCGATCAGCTGAACAAGATTATAAGAAAAACTGTCATAATTATCAATCAACAGAATCATGTGAATCCCCTCCCTTATACTATATTCTGACTTTCTTTAACTGCGTTCATTACTGCAATTGCTTTATTATATGATTCTTCGTATTCATTTTCAGGAATGCTGTCAGCAACAATTCCTCCACCTGCCTGGACAAAGACTTTATTATTTTTCTTTACTGCCATTCTGATTGCAATACAGGTGTCAAGGTTACCTGAAAAATCCATATAACCGAGTGCTCCGCCATAGATCCCTCTGGGGCATCTTTCAAGCTCTTCGATAATCTCACAAGCTCTGATCTTCGGGGCACCTGACAGTGTTCCTGCAGGAAGTACTGCACTTACTGCATCAAGTGCATCTCGATCTTTTCTGATATTACCCTCAACCTGTGAGCAAATATGCATTATTCTTGAATAACGGTGTATCATCTTATATTTTGATACCTCTACTGATCCGTATTCTGATATCCTTCCAAGATCGTTTCTTCCGAGATCTACAAGCATATTGTGCTCTGACAACTCTTTTTCATCTGCAAGCAAACCTTTTTCAAGTGCAATATCCTCTTCCTCTGTTTTTCCTCTCGGACGCGAACCAGCAACAGGGAAGGTATACAATCTGCCATTCTGAAGTCTTACAAGTGTTTCCGGTGATGTACTCATTATCTCTTCATCATCAATACTCATATATACCATATACGGAGATGGATTCGTCGTTCTGAGTACTCTGTATGCATTAATGAGACTTCCTTCATAATCTGCCTCAAAACGTCTTGAGATAACAGCCTGGAAAATATCGCCGTCAAGAATATATTTTTTTGTTTTATTTACCACTTCACAGTAATCTTCTTTTGAAAAATTACATTCAAAATCAGATACCTTCGGAGTCTGCATTCTGGGAAGCGGTGCTTCAGAACTGAGAAGCTTTGCTGTTTCATCAATTATTCCTTCAGCTCTGTGATAGTTTTGTTCAATATTATCTGTCCGTATATTAACTGAAATTATTATTTTCTGTCTCAGGTGATCATATGCAATTACTTTCTCAAATAGCATAAGATCCATATCATTGAATTCACCTGAACGGATCTTCAGTTTGGGCTCAGTATAACCTATCATTGAATATGCAAAATATCCTACAAAGCCTCCTGTGAACGGAGCGCCCTCTTTTGTTTCGGGAGCCTTATATTCATTCAGTATTTCTCTGACTTTTTCAAGAGGTTCTTTACTGTCATAAATATCTATTTTACCCTCTTTTTCAATAGTCATCTTTTTTTCCTTACACGTTACACGCATTATCGGATCATATCCAAGAAATGAGTATCTTCCCCATTTTTCTCCGCCCTCTACACTTTCAAGCAGAAAATAACGATTACTGATAGATGATATTCTTTTGAGAAGATTGATTGGCGTAATTACGTCTGCATAGAATTCCTTCGTTACAGGTATTGTATTATATTGCTCTGACATTTTTCTGACTGTTTCAAGATCCGGTTTCAACATTTTTATACCCCTTTCTCTGTCAATGACCTGAATATCAAAAAAGGCTTTTGTCCCAATCATAGGGACAAAAGCCTTAAAACTTCTGCGGTACCACCCAAATTGACGAATAATCGCCCACTCTTTTCATGTACTGACATACACTATCTGCTGATAACGGTCAGATCACCGTCGGCCATTACTTCCCGTTTAAACGGGTTTCCTGCCGCCCTTACAAGTCCATTCAAAAAAAGCTAAGTTACTGTCATCACACCACCCGACAGCTCTCTGAAACAATCACTTTAATCTACTACTCTTGATCATCGGTTTGATATTTAAGATAAATTAATTATAAAACTGAATAATCTATTTGTCAATAGTTTTTTTAATTTTTCTTATTAT
>ONRO01000071.1 GCA_900320235.1 uncultured Eubacteriales bacterium | reverse complement strand
CACCGCAGGCGGTGGGCAGCGCAGCGGGGGCGGGGTAGAGTTAAGGAGGAGAGATTTCAAAAGAGAGGGACCTTAAGAGGAGGGGCATAAGCCCTTCCTCTTGTGGTTCCTTTCTTTTGGCGCGTTTCCGTAAGGGAACGCCTTAAGCTGAATGAAGCAGTCAGAAAAAGCAAAGCAAAAGGTGTATAAAGCTTGCCAACCTTTCACACGAAACTGAATGCAGATATAAAAGGAAAAAAGCCTGACAAATGTGAACACGTTCATATAAAACTTACTGATGTCTGAAAATACGAAAAGCGTAATAACTCCGCCCACGTTCATACAAAACTAATCGACGCAAAAGAAAAAAGCGGCAGTCCGTCTGAAGGCTGCCGCTGAAATAATTATCAGTCAATATTGTTCTGTATTTTTGCTGCCTTGAGAGTGTTCTTCATCAGCATCGCAATAGTCATTGGTCCGACTCCGCCTGGAACAGGTGTAATGTATGATGCTTTCGGCTCAACGGATTCAAAATCCACATCTCCGCAAAGCTTGCCGTTTTCATCTCTGTTGATGCCTACATCAAGGACAACTGCACCCTCTTTGACCATATCTGCTGTAACAAATTTCGGTCTGCCGACTGCGGCAACAAGTATATCTGCCTGAGCACAGATCTCTTTGAGATTCTTTGTTCTGCTGTGACAAATTGTGACAGTTCCGTTTTCGTGAAGGAGAAGCATTGCCATCGGCTTGCCGACAATATTGCTTCTGCCGATAACAACACAGTTCTTTCCATTGACATCAATGCCCTCAGTATGTATCATTTCCATAACACCTGCCGGTGTGCAGGGAAGGAAATGATAATCTCCGATCATTATTTTTCCGACATTTGAAGGATGAAAAGCATCAACATCCTTCAGCGGTGAAATTGCATTGATTACAGCTTTTTCGTCAAGATGCTCCGGCAGCGGAAGCTGACAGAGTATACCGTTGATTTCTTTTTTTACATTCAGCTCGTCAATAAGCTTGAGCAGTTCAGTCAGTGTTGTACTTGCCGGAAGTGCATATTCCTCTGATACAAAACCAACATCTGCACAAGCCTTTTTCTTGTTGTTGACGTACACTCTTGAAGCAGGATCGTCACCTACAATGATAACTGCAAGTCCAGGTGCAATACCTTTTGCCTTGAGTTCGTCACATTCTTTTTTGACCTGTGCTCTGACGCTCGCA
Source organism: uncultured Eubacteriales bacterium (assembly GCA_900320235.1). GTDB lineage: Bacteria > Bacillota > Clostridia > Oscillospirales > Acutalibacteraceae > UBA1213. Next base: position 3,905 of record ONRO01000071.1, on the reverse strand, counting down.
GATACTTCTTTGCCGCTTATTATTTTTGCCATTTTTACTTGCATCTCCTTTTTTGCCTCAGTTTTTTCATCAGACCGAGGAGTATTATTTTTCAGTTTGTTCTTTTATTTTTTCTTCCGCAGCAGCTGATTCCTCAGCCAGCGGTTTTTCTTCTGATTTTTCTGATTCTGCTGTCTGAACAGTATCTTTTTCGTCAGCTTCTTCTCCGTCAGACAGTGGTTTTGACTTTGTACGTCTGAGATTTATTATCAGAAGTACTGTGCCGATTATCACAAGTGCACCGGATAGTATCTGCGAAACCCTCAGACCCAGGAACGGTGTCATAAGACTGTCTGTGCGCAGTCCCTCAACTATCATTCTTTCAAAACCGTACCAGATAAGATAAAGCAGGAACATCTGACCGTCAAATCTGCGCCATTTCCGGCTGATGAAATAAAGTACGAAAAAACCCAGTAAACACCAGACCGATTCATAGAAAAAACATGGGTGAACTGCGATATTATCAGTGTTTTCACTGACCATACCCCAAGGAAGGTCTGTCGGAGTGCCAAAAGCCTCCTGATTTACAAAGTTGCCCCATCTTCCGATACCCTGACCGATAAGAAATCCCATACCGCCGATATCGAGCATTGCCGGAATATTCAACTTCATGATTTTTGCAAGTATGCATGCTGCACCAAGTCCGCCGATGATTCCACCGTAAATTGCAAGTCCTCCGTTATGGATAGCAAAAACTTCCATAAGGTTATCCTTGTAATTGTCCCATGAAAAGGCAACATAATAGACTCTTGCGCCGATTATTCCGGCGACAATTCCCGCAATAACACAGTCTATAAAAGGCTCCTGTTTTATCTTATAGCGTTTCAGACTTTTCATTGCAAAAATCAATGCGAGAACAAAGCCGACTGCAATTATTATTCCATACCAGTAAACGCTGAAGCCGCCGACTGTAAAAGCAGTGCGGTTGACAGTTATCGGCCCGATGCCAAGCCCTGGGAAGCTGACATGATATATTCCTTCATCCATTATTATTCTCCTTTTACGACTGAAAGACAACAGTTATCAGCATCAAGTTGTTTTTCAAGTCTTTCATTAACATCTTCAAGGGTAATTGCGGCTGCTGCGTCCACTGCCCCGAAAATTTCACGTCCTGTGAATTCACCGCTGATAAGCTCAGATGCTATTGACTGTTTATGGTCAAAGCCTGCAAGCATTTTGCCGTAAACAACTTTTTTAGCATTTTCAAAATCTTCACGGGTAATACCCTCCTTGTGAAGCTTTCTTACTGCTGCGTCAATGATCCCGGCAACAGCCTTCGGATCTCTTGATTCACCTGAAAGAATCAGAGAGCGGTAGCCCAGACCTTCAAGGTATTCATAGCCGAAGGATGAATTGATAAGACCCTTGTCAAGCAGACTGCGGTATAAAGCAGAGCTTTCGCCGACAAAGGCATTCATCAGAATACTTGTGCAGAGCTGTTCCTTGTTTGTAGCGTATTTATCTGTACTGTCCTCTTTGAAGCCGATATCAAAAAGCGGAACAGCAACAGGCATAACCTGTTCAGCATATCTTTTCACAACCTCATACGGTTCTTCAGGCAAAATAAGTTTTGTATCGACTGCATCGCTGGGTTTTATTTTTTCATCGACAATGCTCAGCACTTCCTGCGGATCAACGCCTCCGACAACAGTCAGAACCATATTGTTGAGGTTATAATAACTGTTATAGCATTCGTAGAGAATTTCCGGAGTGATCTCAGCGATGGTTTCAACGCTGCCGGCAATATCTATATTGATCGGGTGGTTGTGATAAAGACCTCCGAAAAGGTTCATCATTACACGCCAGTCAGGGCTGTCATCATACATTTTGATCTCCTGTCCGATAATACCCTGTTCCTTTGCAACTGTTTCCTTTGTGAAATAGGGAGTCTGCATCAGATCGATAAGTATTTCAAGAGATTCCCTGAAATTATCCGTGCATGAAAAGAGATAGCAGGTCATATCGAATGAAGTGAATGCATTAGCAGATGCTCCTGTTTTTGCATATTTTGAAAAAGCATCTCCGTCCTCGCTTTCAAAGAGCTTATGCTCAAGATAATGGGCTGTACCATCGGGCACGTTAACTTCTTTGCCGTTAAACATAAACTTTGAATAAATTGATCCGAACTTGGTTCCCATGCTTGCATAGATGGAATTGAAGCCTTTTTTGGGATATACTATAACAGTAAGACCGCTTTTGTGCTTCATACGGAAATAATGTTCTCCGACACGTTTGTTTTCTATCTTAGTAAAATCCATATCAGCCGCCGCCTGCTGCGGCGAATCCCCCTTCCTTAATCACGGTTTCCTTCGAGTGCATAGACAGTATCAAGCTCAACTGCATTTGCAAGCTCAATCACACGTTCCATTGTCACATCATCAGTTGCAGCTGCCGCCTCAGCCGGGGACATCTGACCCTCACGAAGTACACCGCCAATATAGAAGCCCTGCATTGCAGCAAGGCTGTCAAGAGATGAAAGCAGTGAATTCTTGATTGCAAGCTTTGCTTCTTCAAGCTCAGCCTTTGTGATCTCGCCTTTTTTCATAAGCTCAAGCTGACGAAGGACGCTTTCCTCTGTCCTTGAGATATTCTCTGTTTCAACTCCGCTGTCGATAAGCATGATACCCTTGTTGTTATCAACCCTGCTCACGCAGTAATAACAAAGGCTTTCCTTTTCACGGACATTCATAAACAGCTTTGAAGTCGGTGTGCCGCCAAGAACTGCAGACATTACAGAATTAGCAAGGCAGTCCCTGTCATTTTTGAAATATGCAGTTCTCAGTCCCATTACAAGCTTTGACTGAGAAAGATCTTCTTTTTCGGTAATACGCTTTACCTGTTCCGGTTTTCCGACACTGACATCTGTCGGGGGGATCATTCTCGGGCTGCCTGCGAAATAACCTTCAAAGCCCTTGTAAGCTTTTTCAGGGTTGCTGCTGCCGAGCATAGTAAGTTCAACTCTTGCATTTGCAAGCAAAGTCTTCCAAGCAGCATAGATATCCTCATTTTTCAGAGCAAGAACTTCTTCTCTGCTGCCGTTTCTTCCGATAGAATATGCTTCCTCCGCGCACATTTCGTCAATGCATCTTTTTATTGCGTAAATTCTCTTTTCATTGAATTCCGCATCAATATTTTCGATAAGCTGACGTCTTTCCTGCTCAATATCTTCGTCATTAAAAAGACCGTTTTCTACGTTGGGATCAAAAAGAATCGAGCAAAGAAGCTCTGCAAGCTCTGAGCTTACTGACTGTCCGTCAAGCGCAAATCTGTCCTCGATCCCGGAGGCAGCGACAGAAACTGCCTGATAATCACCAATTTGTCTGACAGAAGGGTACAGTGCCGCACCATAGAGGCTGTCAAGTTTTTTGCTCAGCGCAGTAAAATCCGGGTATTTTTTGCACGAACGTGTAAGCACGCATGAAAGCAGTGCATTTGCAGCCGCTGTTTTTCTGTCAAGCGGTGTAATAAGGGTCGCACTCAGGCGGCCGATCTTGAATCTGTCATCAGTAATGCTGCCGAAGGCAACCCCGTCACAGATATTCTTTCTCACAAAATCTGACATCTGATCAGCTCCATTTTTTAATGTACAGTGTATTCTCACCGGAGATTCCGCCCTGTGCGAAGCACGAAACGAGCGCAGGAACTCCCTGCCGGCCATAAAAAAGTCAGGACATAAACTATGCGTTTGGCTGCCATAACCAATCATCCGTCGCAAAGAAGAATACACATAATTATTATAACACAGTATACCTGAATATAAAAGCATAATTTTTCCGGCAGCACGGAATTCAACTTTCTTAATAAGAAATTTGAATACCCTGTCATCCTGAGCACAAGCGAAGGATCTTTTTCACAAAAACAGCAAT
>ONRO01000061.1 GCA_900320235.1 uncultured Eubacteriales bacterium | reverse complement strand
TGAGTTTTTTCTTTTTGTTTTCTGCGGTTCTTTCTGACCGCTTTCACTCTATATAACACATGTAATCGGAGAAGTGTTTCAGAATATTATAAAAAATCAAAATTTTTTTCAGCCTGTCACCTATCCGGTTGCTGCAAAACATAGAAAACAAAAAATAGCCAAAAGGCAAGTACACCATCTTACTTTCGGCTAAAACAGAAGCTTAAATATAATATTAAATTAGGTATTTTCTCAAACTTCTTTATTTTCATGTAAACAGAGTACAAAAAAGATAATTATTATGACGAGGAAAAAAGGGACTGCCGCTTTCTGCGCTTATATCAGGGGTTTTTATTGTTTTTTGAGAAAGAAAATCCGGCGGAATCAAAGAATTTTATGATAAGCTCTGAAATCGACCCTATAATAAATTTACAAAAATAATCAGCAGGAGTATCAGCCTGCTGCTCAAGGTTTGATACTCCTGCTTTCGTTTATCAGTGTTTTATTAACAAAACAGGCATCAGCTGCCGCAATTCAGTAATGCGGCAACCCCTGCTTTATATGTTCCTTATCTTTCAAAGTAGTTTTTTGCTGCCTGATTGTAATAATAGGTCGCTTTTGCGAGCGCTTTCATGTCAGTGCTGACCGAATCGGAATTCATACATGCTTTGACATAATCGAGAACAGAGTATTCATACATGTTTTCTCCGATTTTCAGTGTATAAAGTTTATCGAGATCAGCCGCTGATATATTCTTCAATTCAAAGTATATCAGTCCATCCTTATCTGTATACCCTACTTTTTCTCCGCTGAATTCTATATTGTCTTTTACCGCATTGAAAAGATCACGGTTAATTACATCATAGTAATGACGGATAGAGGTTTCTGAAAGATATACTATGGAAGATCCTTTGTATTCAAGTCCCCAGCTTTCAAGCCCTGCTTTCATGTCACCGGCACCTGTGCTGATATTACTCAGATCAGCATTTGCGGGATTGTAGTAATACGGCGAATCCTGATCATCAGTAACAAGCTTTTTATCAGCAAGATTATTTTCCTCTCTGCCGAACTGTATCTGTGCTTTCGCACCGTAGTCAAGCATGGACTTAATCAGTGTTGATAGCCGCTGATATTTTTCTTCACTGTTTTTATTCTTGTATGCAGTGATGAAATCATTATTCGTCAGGATATAATCAGCGTACTGAACAGCTGAAAATGTATTCGTTTCATCCTGAACGATTCCATCTATTGTTACAGACGCAGTAACATCACATACCATTTCAGCTACAACAACCGGACATGAAGCCAAATAGCCGCCGGGCTCTTTATCTGCTGAAGTCAGGGTGACTGAGTATTTCTTCTGACTGTCACCGACTGTCCATGCGAAATCAACCTTGACCTTTCCGCTGTTCACCATATCATCAGGAACATCAAGATAGTAGTTCAAGCCTATGCTGCCATTAAGTAAAAGGCTGTGCGAAATGAATATCGGATCACGCGCCGCATCGAAGATCAGATTGTCAGAAATCGAAGACATATAATCGCTGCTTTTGAGCGTCGGAGTACTGTCTGTTACGGCAGAATATATATAATCTTTTCCGTTTTCAAGCAGGACATAGAAACGTGCTCTGACATATTCTTTTTCAGACGATCTGACCACCCTGGCAGTCACATACTTATAATCAGTTGAATTCAGCTCTTTGTTGTCACAGTAGCCGTATTCGTTCTTCATATCATTAGCTGAGCTTTTGCAGCTGTATCTGAACGGAGCATTTGTTACGGTCAGTTCCTTATCGTTGCTGCTGCCTTGGGGAATTATCTCAAACAGATATCCGAAGTCGGCCGCATCACGCAGAATACGGGAATCTGCAACCGTCAATATACGGACATCATCCGAGTCGTTATTGCTCTGAACACCGATTGTTTCCAGACCGGAGTAGATATCGCTGTTTCCAAGCCCGATATACGGAAGATTAGGATCCTTTTCAGCTGTTACATCATAAGACGAATTAATGAAGGCAGGAATAATTCTCCCGGAACTATTGTCAAGCGGTATCTTACAATCTTCATCGGCATAGTAGCGGTCCGGAATAGTCTGCTCTGTTATCTGCCCGCTTTCCTGATCCTCGGTGCTGACTGTCCTGGTGCTGTACCAGCATCTGATATTGCCGTTTTCAGCAATCATGGCAGGTTTTTCTTCCAGCAAGGTTACTTCAGGCTTTGTAAGATCGTATACATAACCAATGACATCACTATTGCTCAGTCCTTCCTTAACTGCATAGGTAAAGATATAGATAGTACTGTCATAATCATTGATTGTGATCGGTTCAGTGTAGATACTGTATTCAAGATCATCCTGCGAAGGATATTCAGCATCCTTTTCTGTCCTGATAACCGCATAATAGATAGAAGAACCTTCTTAAGCTGACAACTCAATCTTCTGTGCTCCTGTATAGCTGCCCGTTACGGGACTTGCCGCAGGAGCATCGGCCTTATCAGCTGCAAGTACAGTGACTGCTGCAGTAAGTGTGATTTCTGTCGTATCGTAATCACCGGTGTTCAGTATGCCGTATGCAGTAACGATCTGTACATCGGATATTGTCGTATCGGGTGCGTCAGTGCGGTTCCATTTTGCAGGAATCTTTATCATTCTGCCGTCAGCAAGATATGCATAAACTGTATCCGGCAGAGCAGCAAGTATTTCATCCTGTGTACTGTTATGCTCAACGGTAGCCGTTACTTCTGTATAATCAGCAATCTTTTCCTTATTTGTCTTTGCAAATGAAATATTCAGATACGCCGCAGAGTTTTCGTGCCTGATACTCACAGCTGTGACTTTCATTGCATCACCATCTGCCGTTTCAGCATTGACTTCAATATCATCAGGAACAGTGAACTTTCCTGAAAACAGCTCGCTCTGACTGTCCGGTACGCTCAGATTGGTTGCCATGAAATCATTTGTGTCAAGACAAATACAAGCAGTGTAAAACGTGCCGGGTTTTGCAATTGAGTCAGGGCGTATCCATTCCAGCGTTACATTGTCGTCAATACGGTATTTGTTTGAGATGGTAACATCCAGCTCTTCAAGAGCAGGCATTTCTTTTCCGGCAATGAGATCATCACTGAAGATGACATCAAGCTTGCGGACGATCGGCTGATACAATGCACTTGCAAATGAACCCATCTGTATTGTAATTTCAGAGCCAGTGACGGTTTCATCATTCCATCCTATGAACTCCATGTTTTCGAGAGCAGGCGCAGGAACGGTCATCGAATCAAAAGACACGTTTTCCGTATAGAATTCATATGTATCGACAACAGCGTTCATATTAATATCCACAACGTTGACAGTCACTTTATTTTCCGGCAGATATTTGCCGTATTCACCTGACGAATC
>ONRO01000378.1 GCA_900320235.1 uncultured Eubacteriales bacterium | reverse complement strand
AATTCATACAATGCTCTGTATGTCATATATACATCAAGCTTTGATACGACCTCCATCGGTGCATGCATTGAAAGCACCGGTACTCCGAGATCAACTACATCGGCATTATAATTTGCAACGAATTTTGCAATAGTTCCGCCGCCGCCGCCGTCTACCTTTCCAAGCTCTCCTGTCTGCCAGAGAACGCCTGCATCGTCAAGTATTTTTCTGATCTTTGCCATATATTCCGCAGACGCATCAGATGTTGAATATTTTCCGCCGCTGCCTGTATATTTAGTAATAACCGCGCCGTTATTAATATATGAAGAATTGTTGGCTTCAAATGCACTTGAATAGGTCGGGTCGAAAGCTGCATTGACATCTGCTGAAAGGCATGTCGTCTTTGCCATTACATGTCTTGTTTCTTCGCCGTCAGCCTTTGCAAGGTCTGCGATAAAGTCAACGAGATATGTTGATTTCATACCTGTATTGCCGTCACTTCCGATTTCTTCTCTGTCTGTGAGGACTGTGATAACTGTGCTTTCAGGAAGCTCAGTATCAAGCGCTGCCATAAGTGCAGGGTATGCACAAACCTTATCATCATGTCCGTATGCTCCGATCATACTTCTGTCGAAGCCAAGATCTCTTGCCCTGAAGGCAGGAACCATATGCAAGTCTGCAGAAAGAAAATCCTCCTCTGTTATTCCGTATTTTTCAAACAATAAGTTAAGTACATTCAGCTTTACACTTTCGCTTTCCTCGTCCTCATTGAACGGACGGCTTCCCACAAGTACATTGAGGTGTTCACCGTTAAATGCCTTTGTCATTACCTGTGACATCTGATCGACAGCAAGATGCGGCAGAAGATCTGTCACACAGAAGCATGGTTCTGCGTCATCCTCACCCATCTGTACGCTGACATTTGTTCCGTCTTTCAGTGCGATCACTCCGTGAAGTGAAAGCGGAACTGTCGGCCACTGATATTTTTTGATACCGCCGTAATAATGTGTCTTGAAAAGCGCAAGATTATTTGCTTCATAAAGCGGATTCGGTTTCAGGTCAAGCCTGGGCGAATCAATATGGGCAATACCAAGCCTTACTCCGTTATGTGTGCCGTTTTTGCCGATAACTGCAAGCATTATTGCCTTTCCGCGGTTATTCACATAGACCTTATCGCCGGGCGCATAGTTTTTATTATAATCATATTCTTCAAAGCCGGCATTTTTTGCTGCTTCTATCGAATAGCTCACTGCCTCTCTTTCGATCTTTGCATTATCAAGAAAATTCTTATACTCTTCGCAGAATTCATCTGCTTTGACAATTTCGTCTGCACTTACCTTACGGCAGCCGTTTTTCCTGTTCATAAAAAGCTGCTCTTTGAGCTGCGCTGCCTTACTCTTTTCTTCATTTGACATTTTTCTGTCTTCCTTTCATATCAACTGTTATATTATTGCACCCTACGGTGAATTTCGCTTTCCAGGCATTTTCTTATCGATGCTGAGAAAATGATTCAGCTTTTGCTTTCTGATGACTGACCTGCAAGAGCTGTATCATCTCTGACATCCTCGCCGCTTTCTATATCTTCATAGAGCTTTTTGAAAATGCTCTTGTTCTGGGCAACTCTTTTTCTGTATTCTTCTGTTTCAGCGACCGGTGCATATTTAAGCGTTTTTCCGTCATCTGAATATTCCTTGTCCTCAAGCCATGCATCCACATTTCCGGGTCCCGCATTATATGCAGCTACTGCTGTATCCTCGACATTATTATATCTTTTAAGCAGTAGAGAAAGCAGATGTGTTCCGTAGTCAATATTTATCTCAGCGTTTACAAGGTCGCCAACTGTATAATCCTTGTATGCATCTTCAACGTAATAGGTCTGGAGCCATTCAAAGCTTTCAGGCATCAGCTGCATAAGTCCTATTGCGCCTGCTCCGGAAACAGCTGTCGGGTCAAAATTACTTTCCGTCTTTATTACGCCGTATATCAGGTATTTATCAACGCCGTATTTTTCAGCCGCTCTTTCTACCTCTGCCTGATATTTAAGCGGATAGCTTGTATATACATATCTGTCATGTGCCGTTTTAAGTCCGAGTGCCGCACCGAAAAATCCGATGAAGACAAGCAGCAGACAAAGCGATACCATGAAGATCTTTCTTTTCACATTTGCCTTTCTCGGCACCCTATGCTGTTTTACAGGCACTGTTCTTGCCTTTGTTTTACCGTTATTATTCATCAGGTGCCTCCTTTTCATTATGCCGCATTTTCTCCGACATTATTTTTTCAAGCACAATTCCGATTTCCTGTTTTACCTCATCTATGCTTTTTGAACCGTCGATCAGATAATCACTGTTTTCCCGGAAATATTCCTCGTCAAGCTGAGCATTCATTCTCAGTCTTGCTTCTTCAGGAGCAAGACCGTCACGCCTGATTATTCTTTCAAGACGTATTTCCTCCGGTGCCGTGACGGTAACAATTACATCGCATATTTTATCCGCACCGCTTTCAAAAAGCTGCGGAGCATCAAAAACTATTATCTGATAGCCCTGATTTCTGAGTTCTTCTGCTTTTTCTGCCGTACTTTTTATTATAAAGGGGTGGGTAATACTATTGAGAAGTCCTGTTTTTTCCTTATCGGAAAATGCTCTTTTTGCAAGCAGTTTTCTGTCAAGCTCACCGCTGCTTTTTATTATATCACCGCCAAAGGCTTCCGCAAGCTGCGCAAGACAACGGCTCCCCTTTTGCACGACCTCTCTTGCAACAGAATCTGCATTTATCACTGCTGCGCCCTTTGAGAGAGCAAAGCTGCAAACAGTGCTTTTACCTGACCCTGTCTGACCGGTAAGTCCTATTATTATACTTTTTTTCATACTGACCTCACAGGCTTATTATCCTGAAGCCTGATGCTCTTATAACTCTGTTATAGACTGCAAGTCCTACTCCGTCTTTTCCGGGGCAATGGGCAAATACACGCATACAGCCCATATCATCTGCCCTGCGGAGTGCAGAAAACAGATTATGTGCATATGCCGTGTAATCACCCTTGTCACCTATCGGGATACAAACGCACGAAAGACGTTCCTGCTGACCATTATAGCACAAAGCTGCAGATTTGTCATCCCCGATATCATTAATATATTTTTCAAAGCTTTCATCATCGCCCTCAAGAAGAATGACCTCAGCCTT
>ONRO01000180.1 GCA_900320235.1 uncultured Eubacteriales bacterium | reverse complement strand
GAGTTGAGGGTTGCCGGATTCCCTGACGAAAGATACGATACTATTTGTGTCAGTTACAATATCGGTTTCTCCTTGTAAGATATGATACCTCGCCGCTGCAAAAAGTACCCCGGAATTGCTTTTTGCGGCAGTTCCCGGGGCACTTGGCAGATAAAAAAATTTATATGAGAATTTGACCTGTAAAGGTCAAATTTCCTGCTTTTAGGGTGGATAAATGAAAGGGGAAATTCCTTTCAGAAAAAAAGGAGGAATAATATGAAATTAACAATTTATCGTGCTGCAGGAAAGGAAAATGCAGCCGCAAATATTTACTACCCTGTAAGCATGACAGTAAGTTCACAGGATGATTTTCTAAGAATGATAGCATACGACCATGTGTGCAGCAGATTCGTTCATAACCGGCGCTCAAATGAGGGATTTATATCTGCCGACTGCCTTGTAATGGACAACGACAACGACCATAGTGATGACCCGAAAGACTGGATAACAGCGGATTATTATTCAAAGCTGTTCCCGGATGTCAGCTATGTTGTTGTTCCGAGCCGCAGTAATATGAAGCAAAAGGGCAATAAAACAGCAAGACCGCGGCACCATATTTATTTCCCGATTATTCCCACGACAGACCGTGAAAGCTATGCTGCACTGAAACAGGCTATTCTGAAACACTGTCCGTTTCTTGATGAAAACTGTGCCGATGCGGCGCGCTTTATCTTTGGCAATCTGACCAGGCAGATTCTCTGGCACGAGGGAAGCCGGACGGTGGATAAGTTCATTGCAGCTCAGAGCGCTGTACAGCCTGAAAAATACAGTGAGCAGTATTTGTACGATGAAGCCCCGCCGATGGAATATTACGAAGCCATGTTGCAGGAGATCGGCATTGCAGATCAGTCGCAGGAATGTGAAGTGCTGACAGAGCCTGATGATCCGCATATCTGCCGGAAGGTCAGCCCGGAAGAAATAATCGGTGAAGGCGAGCGCAACAGCACCCTTTCACGCTTTGCCGGAAGAGTGCTTAAACGCTATGGTATTTGTGACAGAGCATACAGCATCTTTATCGAAGAATCAAAAAAGTGCAGTCCGCCTCTTGACAATAAGGAACTGGAAACAATATGGAGAAGTGCCTGCCGCTTTGCGAAAAAGGTAATGGAGCAGGACGGATATATACCGCCCGAAAAGTACGGTTCACAAATACGGACGCTCAAACCCGCTGACTATTCAGATATAGGTCAGGCAAAGGTTATAGTCAGAGAATACGGTGACGAACTCTTGTATACTGCCGCAACGGATTATATGCGCTATGACGGGAAATACTGGGTTGAATCTAAACAGAGAGCTGTTGGTGCAGTAGAGGAATTTCTTGACTTACAGCTTGAAGACGCAAGGGATGAAGTTGAGAATGGGAAGCAAGCCCTTATCAATGCAGGCGTACCGGAAGATATCATAGTTCGTGGCAGCAAAAAGGATATACAAAATCTGAGTAAGGAACAGGCGAAGCTGTTCAGTGATTATTGTTTTGCTTTGTCGTACAAATCCTTTGTAATGAAACGCCGTGACATGAAATATATCGTATCGGCAATGCAGGCGGCAAAGCCCATGCTTGAAATGAAGCCGACTGATCTTGACTCTGACGGAATGCTCCTGAATACGCCAGATGGTACTTATGATCTCAGAAAAGGACTTGACGGCAGACAGGAGCATAATACCGCGGACTTTATCACGAAAATGACAGCTTTCGCACCCTCAGATGAAGGCAAAAAAGAGTGGCTTGATACCCTCGAGCTGATATTTCAGGGTGACAGTGAACTCATAGATTATGTTCAGCAGATAGCCGGACTATGTGCTATCGGTAATGTATATCTTGAAGAATTGATTATTTCCTATGGTGTCGGCAGCAACGGTAAATCCACTTTCTGGAACTCTGTTGCAGGCGTTCTCGGCTCATACAGCGGCAATATCTCAGCGGATACACTGACGATAGGCTGCAAGAGAAATGTAAAGCCGGAGCTTGCAGAAGCCAAAGGAAAGCGGCTGCTGATAGCCGCAGAACTTGAGGAAGGAATGCGTCTGAATACCTCAACTGTAAAGCAGCTGTGCTCAACAGATGAGATTTTTGCGGAGAAGAAGTATAAAGACCCGTTTTCCTTCAAACCCAGTCATACGCTTGTGCTGTATACAAATCATCTGCCGAAAGTCGGTGCAATGGATGACGGTATCTGGAGAAGGCTTATCGTTATTCCGTTTGGTGCAAAGATCACCGGCAAAAGTGATATCAAGAATTACTCTGAATTCCTCATCAAAAATTCCGGCGGCTATATCGTGAAGTGGCTGATCGAAGGAGCAAAGAAAGCAATCGACAATAATTTCAGGCTGAAAAATCCGAAGGTCGTACAGGATGCCATTGATAAGTACAAGCAGGATAATGACTGGATGTCACATTTC
>ONRO01000181.1 GCA_900320235.1 uncultured Eubacteriales bacterium | reverse complement strand
TTTTTAACTAACCGTTATTTAAAGAAAAAAGAATAAATAATAATACAGAAACGCCCATCGGACTATTTCTTATTTATTATTTATTCTCTCTATATATTTTTTTAGCCCCCGACACAACGTGACGAGGGCGTTTCTGGTTGCGGAGGCTGGACTTGAACCAACGACCTTCGGGTTATGAGCCCGACGAGCTACCACCTGCTCCACTCCGCGATATCTGATTTTTTCAAGTGCTTTATTATTATATCATCATAACATATTGTTGTCAAGCATTTTTTAATAATTATACTATTCATACAAAAATACATTTTGTTTTTGTTTCTTTATTTATATTATATTCATAAACCACATAAAAAATGACACTAAATAAAATATATTCAATTTCTGAACAACCAGCAATTATTTGAGGTATATACTTACAGAAGGCATTTTCGTTCAAAATCAAAAGCTTTAATCGGATGCATGCACGGGGATGTCTTCTTAACTGATCACTATTTTCTGACATTCATATACAGCTGCAGATTCCCGAGGTGCTTATCTGCAGCAATGAATGGTATAAACAGTATACAGCTTGCAATCTACTGCTATTGTTTTTAAAATCCCGGCATAGACTCAGAAAGCATAATCTATATTTTCAGCAATGAAAAATACTGAATTGTCGTTTTGAAAGCTTGGGACGGTATATTTTCAACAGGCTATAAACTTTAACAATAAAACTGTAATTATGCTTGACATAAAATCCGATAATCAATATAATAGTAATTATCGGATTTTATTCTATTATTATGTAAAGGCGGTTGTATTTATGGCTGAAAAAGTAACCAAAATCAAGCTTACACTTGAGGGTAAAAAAAAATATGAAGCAGAGCTTAATGAGCTTAAAACTGTCAAAAGAAAAGAAATTGCCGAAAATCTCCAGTCTGCAAGAGCACAGGGCGACCTTTCGGAAAACAGTGAATATGATGAAGCAAAAAATGACCAGGCAAAGCTTGAAGCAAGAATAAAAGAACTTGAAACTGTCCTCAGAAATGTTGAAGTTATTGATGAAAGTGAAATGAGCCTTGATAAGGTTCATATCGGTTCTACTGTTAAAGTACATGACAGAGAATTTGATGAGGATGTAGTTTTCCAGATCGTAGGCTCAAGTGAGGCTGACCCGTTCAACGGCAAGATCTCAGATGAATCTCCTGTTGGAAAAGCTCTTCTCGATAAATCTATCGGAGAAGTTGTCAAGGTTGAAACTCCCGGCGGAGAATCAGATTTCGTTATTCTCGAAATCTCAATGTAATTTACATTCAGGAAATCATAATTTCTGTAATAAATATAGCGGTGTACATGAGGGCATTGTCCCCCACCGCCTGATAATCAATTACTCAGTGATTCCTATGCAGCGGCTTCAGACTGACTGAAAATTTCCGCCTTATCCCGTCTGCATTTCTGACAATATTTATGGAAACTCTGATTTATTCATAAACCTGCGTCCGGGTGTTTACCCACCCCGCAAACAGCTATCACATCTGCTGTTTCAATTAAATCGACCTTTTTATTCAGAGTTTTCCTGATATATGCGTAATATTTTTATGTAAGTTTATTGCACAAATACTGTTTTCTTATCCTGAGCATCAGAAAAAGCTGTGCAACAGACCGGAATCACATTTTTTCTGCTCAGGTGCAGAAGCTATGACATAAAGGAAAGGAAAGATAAACATGGCTGAAAAGAATGAACAGAACAATCGTCAGCCGCAGCAGCAGGATCTTAACCAGCTGCTCAGAGTAAGACGAGATAAGCTTGCCGAGCTTAAAGAAGCCGGCAGAGATCCTTATATAGAAACCAGATTTGACGTTTCTCATCACAGCAGTGATGTAAAAAATAATTTTGATGAACTTGAAGGAAAAACAGTTACAGTTGCAGGAAGGATTATGTCCAAGCGTGTTATGGGTAAAGCTTCTTTCTGTCATATTCAGGATCTTGAGGGAACAATACAGTCCTATGTTGCAAGAGATGCTGTCGGCGAGGAAGAATATAAGTTCTTCAAAAGAATGGATATCGGTGACATCGTAGGTCTTACAGGCGAAGTTTTCAAAACAAAGACCGGAGAAACTTCTATTCACGCTTCATCGGTTAAGCTTCTTACAAAGAGTCTGCAGATACTCCCTGAAAAGTATCACGGTCTGACAGATACCGATACACGTTATCGTCAGAGATATGTTGACCTTATCATGAACGAGGAGGTCAAGGATACTTTCATCAAAAGAAGCAGAATCATCAGCGCAATCCGCAGATATCTTGACGGACAGGGCTTTATGGAGGTTGAGACTCCTATGCTCGTGTCAAACGCCGGCGGAGCTGCTGCACGTCCGTTTGAGACCCATTTCAATGCACTCGACGAAGATCTCAAACTCAGAATTTCTCTTGAGCTTTATCTGAAAAGACTTATTGTCGGCGGTCTTGAGCGTGTCTATGAGATAGGCAGGGTTTTCAGAAACGAAGGTCTTGATACAAGACACAATCCGGAATTCACTCTGATGGAGCTTTATCAGGCTTACACTGATTACCACGGAATGATGGATCTTACAGAGAATCTTTACCGTTATGTTGCACAGGAGGTTCTCGGAACCACAAAGATCACATACAACGGAATTGAGATAGATCTCGGCAAACCGTTTGAAAGAATTACTATGGTTGACGCTGTAAAGAAATATGCGGGCGTTGATTTTTCACAGATCAAGGATCTTGAAGCTGCACGCGCAATTGCAGATGAAAAGGGTATTGAATATGAGCCGCATCACAAGAAGGGCGATATCCTCAATCTCTTCTTTGAAACATTCGTTGAGGAACATCTTATTCAACCGACCTTCCTTATGGATCACCCGATTGAGATTTCACCGCTTACAAAGAAAAAACCGGAGGATCCGGAATATGTTGAGCGTTTCGAATTCTTTATGAATGGTTGGGAAATGGCAAATGCTTACAGCGAACTTAACGATCCGATCGATCAGCGTGAACGTTTCAAAGCACAGGAAGAGCTTCTTGCCCAGGGTGATGAAGAGGCAAACCGTACAGATGAAGATTTCCTTAATGCACTTGAGATCGGTATGCCCCCCACAGGCGGAATTGGATTTGGTATCGACAGGATGTGTATGCTTCTCACAGACTCCCCGGCAATCAGAGATGTTCTGCTTTTCCCGACAATGAAAAGTCTGGATAAGTAAAGCCGCATAAAATCAGGGTTTTCGGACTGCAAGCGTACAAATTTACGACCAATT
>ONRO01000236.1 GCA_900320235.1 uncultured Eubacteriales bacterium | reverse complement strand
AGAGTTAAGGAGGTGTGATTTCAAAAGAGAGGAACCTTAAGAGGAGGGGCCTTAGCCCTTCCTCTTGTGGTTCCTTTCTTTTGGCGCGTTTCCGTAAGGGAACGCCTTACGCTGAAGAATCTGTCAAAAAGAACAAAGCAGAAGAGGTATAAAGCTTGCCGAACAGCATGATGTGCCCGAATGACGTGTCTTTGGTGTCCTGCACCCTTGATTCACGTCTTTGATAGTCTGACCGGCATGCCGCCGGAGTCACGATTCACGGCTAATATAGCCTGAAAAAAGTTTCACTCCGGCACCGCACGGCTTTTTTAAGCCTGAACTGGTGAAATATTATCATTAATCATTAAGAAAAGCTTTCATTCCTTAACGATAATAATCACACAAATGAATAATCAGCGTAATATATAGTATAACGAAAACCTGCAGCACGCAGGAAAGCCCCAATGTCATTTACGGCTTGACATCAATTCAGAACATTCTGCAAAATGCGGCAGGTTTGAGTAATTTATTATTTGGAGGATTCTATTATGTGTGGTAACAACTTTTTAGGTAACGGCAGCTGTGGTTGGATCATTCTTCTTATCATCATTCTCTGCTGCTGCGGTAATAACAACGGCGGTTGTGGCTGCGGATGCAACGACAACAATTGCGGCTGCGGATGCTGATATACCCTCAGGCTAAAATCAGGCAATAATTTTGCACCGTCTGCTCAGTATACCTCTGTGCAGACGGTGCATCTTCTTTTATTTCTCAGACTGTAAGCTCTTTGCCGTCTTCTATATCTTTGAGAAGATTGACTCTGCGCTCATGTCTGCCGCCTTCAAAACCGGTGGAAAGGAATATATCTACCATTTTGAAAGCAAGCTCCTCACTTACTACATTCTGACCCATACAGATTACATTTGCATTATTATGACGTCTTGTCATTTCAGCAAGCATTTCATTAGTACATACTGCTGCTCTGACACCTTTTACCTTATTCGCAGCCATTGATACTCCGAGACCTGTTGTACAGCAGATAACACCAAAATCACATTCACCCTTTGCTACTGCATTTGCTGCAAGAAATGCATATCTGGGATAGTCAACAGATTCTTTTGAAAAACAGCCATAATCCACAACCTCATAATTCTGTTCTTCAAGATGCTTTTTTACAGCTTCCTTCAGCTCAAATGCTCCGTGATCTGCTCCAAGTGATATTTTCATAATAAAACCCCTTTTCTTCTTATCCTTTTTCCTTTTGTTTTTCAAGTCTTGCTTTCAGTTCACGCTCAGCCTGTGGCAGTCTCAGATAAACAGGCATTAGCTCATCACTGCTGCAAAGCTTGTTTTCTTCAATCATTTTCATCGCTGCCTTTGCAGTACCGTACGCATGCTGAAATCTGATATTCTCAGGGACAAGTACTATGTTTTCAAGCCTTTCTTCAAAGCTCTTGCTGCAAAGCTCGGCTCCGTCACCGACAAGATATACTGTATCTTCGTAACACTCAAGCTCCGAAGCAAGTTCTTCAATCGACACAGCCCGGTCTTCTGTTATTCTTTCGACCTTTCCGTTATCAAGCCTGAAAAGAGCATTATATACCTGAGAACATCTTGCATCCATTACGGCACATACCACACCCTCACCATACGGCATTCCATATGCCATCGCTTCAAGCGTAGAAACCTTCGCGCATGGCTTATCAAGCGGCATAGACATTCCTTTGATTGATGCTACACCGATCCTTACTCCGGTGAAAGAACCCGGACCGGCATTTACTGCAAATACATCAATGTCATTTACATCTGTTTTTGATGCTTCAAGCAATGCTGATACAACAGGCATAAGTGTCTGGCTGTGAGTTGTCCTGACATTAAGATAAAATTCACCAAGCAGCCTTCCATCACTCAGCAGTGCTGCTGAAACCGGAGAAGCCGTAGTATCAACTGCCAGAATTTTCATATTTCCTTAGCCCCTTTTATCTCAAATTCTCTTTCGTTTTCCGAAATATACCGGATACTTATTTCAATCCTGTTTTCCGGAAGAAAATCCTGTATGTTTTCGCTCCATTCAATTATCATTACGCCATTATCCATATAATCAAAAAAGCCCGTAGTGTAAAGATCGTCCCACGATGTTATACGGTACATATCGAAATGATAGACAGGATATTTTCCGCTGTATTCATGTACAAGCGCAAATGTCGGGCTTGATACATCATCCTCTGACTCAAGTCCTCGTGCAAGACCTCTTGTGAATGCAGTTTTTCCTGCTCCAAGCCCGCCGAACATTGCTATTACTTCTGTACCCTCAAGGGTTGCAGCCAATCTTTCTGCAAGCTGCTCTGTTTCTTCCGGAGATCCGGTAATGAACTTCTGCAAATATTTTCCTCTTTCCTTTATTATAAAAGCTTACCGGTCCGCCGCCGTTTTTACAGACAGCAGACTTATTCAGCTTTATACTTTTTTATCAGAATAAACCTGTTATCTTTCCATCGGAGTCAACGTCAATTCTTTCAGCTGCCGGTGACTTCGGAAGTCCGGGCATTGTCATGATATCTCCGGTATATACGACTATAAATCCTGCACCATTTGAAAGACGGATATCTCTTACAGTTATATTGAAACCCTCAGGCTTTCCAAGCAATGAAGGATCATCTGACAGTGAATACTGTGTCTTTGCAACACATACCGGAAGCTTTGATGTATCAAGCTTTTCAATATCCGCAAGTGCCTTTAGTGCTTTGGTTGTATAGCTTACGCCGTCTGCTCTGTAAATACTTTTTGCAACCGCAAGGATCTTTTCTCTGATCGGTGCTTCATCATCATATGTAAAGCTAAGCTCTGATGGCTTCTCTGTTGCTGCAATAACTTTTTCTGCAAGCTCCTGTCCTCCTGCACTTCCCTTTGAGAACATTTCTGCCATTGCAAAATCAGCGCCGCGTTCTGTACAGTATTTTTCTATAAATTCAAGCTCAGCATCTGTATCACTTGCAAAGCGGTTGATAGCTACTACTGTCGGTACGCCGAAATGCTGCATATTCTCAACATGTACTCCAAGGTTTACTATTCCCTTTGACAGTGCTTCAAGATTTTCTGAAGACAACTCTGTTTTCGGAACACCTCCGTTATATTTCAGTGCTCTTACTGTTGCAACTATAACAACTGCTGAAGGGCGCAGTCCCGACTTTCTGCATTTTATATCAAAGAATTTTTCTGCACCAAGATCAGATCCGAAGCCTGCCTCAGTTACAACATAATCTGCAAGCTTCAGTCCGAGTTTTGTTGCTCTGATCGAATTACATCCGTGTGCAATATTTGCAAAAGGTCCGCCATGCATTATTGCAGGTGTTCCCTCGAGTGTCTGAACAAGATTCGGCTTGATTGCATCCTTCAGAAGAGCTGCCATTGCGCCGTTTGCCTTGAAATCTTTTGCATATACCGGCTGTCCGTCTGTATTATATGCCACAAGGATATTTCCGAGTCTTTCTTTCAGATCGTCTATATCACTTGCAAGACAAAGAATTGCCATTACTTCACTTGCAACTGTTATGATGAATCCGTCCTCTCTCGGAACCCCGTTGACCTTTCCTCCGAGTCCTGCAACTATATTTCGCAGTTCTCTGTCATTCATATCAAGGCAGCGTCTGATAAGTATTCTTCTTACATCAATTCTGAGAGTATTTCCCTGCTGGATATGATTATCCAGCATTGCACAGCAAAGATTGTTTGCTGCAGTTATTGCGTGCATATCTCCTGTGAAATGAAGGTTTATATCTTCCATTGGTATCACCTGAGAATATCCGCCGCCTGCTGCTCCTCCCTTTATTCCGAATACCGGACCCAGTGACGGCTCTCTCAGACATACGGCTGTTTTCTTTCCTGCAGCACTGAGTGAATCAGCAAGTCCGACAGAAACTGTAGTTTTTCCTTCTCCTGCGGGAGTTGGATTAATAGCAGTAACAAGGATAAGTTTTCCGTCCGGACAGGAGGAAGTCTTTTTTATAAGCTCCTCAGACAGCTTTGCCTTGTACTTTCCATAATACTCAAGTTCATCCTCGGTTATTCCGAGTTTTTCAGCGATCTCTTTTACAGGTCTTATATCCGCCTGCTGAGCGATCTCAATATCTGTTAACATTTATATCTCTCCTGTCATCAATAATTACGTTTCTTACGCCCTGATCTTTCAGAGGAAAATGCTTTATCAGGCCGTTTTCCCTCTTGATCTGAGCCCTTTCTATATATTTTAACACAAATAATTCTGTAATACAACAGTGATAATTGATTTTATGCTGTCTGAAAAACTGTTTTTATAAACATTTTTACCTAATTATTCACTTTTATATATCATACTGTTAATGCTGGTGTCGTTAAGCGCAATCAGTATACAAGACTCAGAATACTGAAGGCGAGTATATATTTCAGCTGTTTTTGCAATTTATCTGTACACGAATATTATCATTTGTAAAAAATCAATAAGAAATCATTGTTTTTAATCTTGTATTATGTTATAATGATAATGTTTGTTACCTATGAACGTTTCTTACATAGCAAAACAAAGATGTTATTTATACTTATCAATATAATGAAAAGGATGATGAACAGGTGTTAAGACTTGAAAATATCTATTGGGACACTCCTAACGGAACTAATGTCCTGAACGGTCTTGATCTTGAAATACCAGATGGTAAACTTGTTGTTATTACAGGTCCTAACGGCGGAGGTAAAACTACTCTTGCTAAGATCATTGCAGGTATCTATACACAGAAATCCGGCAGGATCATGCTTGACGGAGAGGATATCACAGAGCTTGATATTACTCAGAGAGCCGAAAAGGGCATCAGCTTTGCTTTCCAGCAGCCTGTACGTTTCAAGGGTATTACCGTAAGAAAACTTATTGAACTTGCTTCCGGTAATACTATGAGTGAACATGAGCTTTGCGAAATACTCAGCAAAGTCGGACTCTGTGCAAGAGAATATATCAACAGAGAAGTCGATTCTACCCTTTCGGGCGGAGAAATCAAAAGAATTGAAATAGCTTCCGTTCTTGCAAGACATACAAATGTCTCTGTTTTTGATGAACCGGAGGCAGGTATTGATCTGTGGAGCTTCTCAAATCTTATCAATGTTTTCCAGGAAATGAGAAAAAAACTCAAGGGTACTCTTATCATTATTTCACATCAGGAAAGAATACTTGAAATTGCCGATGAAATTGCTGTCGTTGCTGACGGCAGGATCAAGGCTATGGGCAAGGCTGATGAAATGATGAATATTCTGATGAACAGTAACGGAATAACCGGAGTCTGTTCAAAACAGGAGGGACTTCTGAAATGAAAAAAATAACCGAGGATCTTCTGCGCCAGATCTCCGAATGGGACGGAGAATTCAAGGGTGCCTACAATATCCGTGAGGATGGTGCCTGTGCAGGAAGAATGTCCAGCGACAACATTAAAATCGAATCAAAGAAAGATCAGCCGGGACTTGAAATACATATTCTCCCACACACTATCGGTGAAACTGTATCTATCCCTGCGTGTGTAACTCACGGTGATGTTGACGATCTTGTATACAACGACTTCTATGTGGGCGAATATGCGGATGTTACTATCGTTGCAGGCTGCGGAATACATACTGAAACCGGTGAACCTGCAAGACACAACGGAATTCACAGATTCTTTCTGAAAAAAGGTTCAAAAGTAAAATATGTTGAAAAGCATATCGGTACCGGCCACGGCACAGGTCTGCGCTCGATCGATCCGGTGACTGAATGTGTGCTTGAGGAGAACAGCGTTCTTGAAATGGATACTGCCCAGATAGGCGGTGTTGACAGAACCTCAAGAAATACAAAGGCTGAAGTCGGCGCAGGCGCTAAGCTGCTCATCAGAGAACGTATTCTTACCGAAAAGGAACAGACTGCCAATACAGAATTTGAAGTTGAACTTAACGGAAAGGATTCGGGAGTTGATCTTATCTCCCGTTCAGTCGCAAGAGATAATTCACGTCAGGGATATCATTCTGTTATTATCGGTAATGCTCCTTGTACAGGTCATTCCGAATGTGATGCTATTATTTCCGAAAACGGCAAGGTCGATGCTGCACCCGAACTTCATGCTCACGACAATGATGCAGCTCTTATTCATGAAGCTGCAATCGGCAAGATCGCAGGCGAGCAGATACTCAAGCTCAGAACTCTCGGTCTGACAGAAGAACAGGCAGAAGCAACTATTATCGACGGCTTCCTCAGCTGACGTAATTATTCCGGCTGCCGATCCTGTTTTACTGAAGCGTATAATAAACAAAAAATTCCTGTATTATGCGACAGTCATTATTTTGACATCCGCCACATGATACAGGTTTTTTTATATATTATCCGGTATTCAGTAAACTGACTGCTCAGGCTCCTGAAACACTGCTTGATTTATGAACCGGCATTACAGCACAGGACAATTACCTGCATAAAGCCGGCTGAATCTGCAATATCAACAATAAATATTTTATTCAGAGTTTACTGAAAAAATGAAAGGAATATCACAAAATGAAAAAGGTCAGAATCACAGCAGTTAAAAAAAGCTGCTTTGAAGAACTTATCAAAAAATATGAAAAACCTTACGATAACCCTTGCTGCATTGAGGAAGGACAGGTCTTTATCGCAAACGGGTGGAACAAACCGGAAGGCATGTGCGACAGTGCATGGGAAAGCATGTCCGCTTTTGTTATGGCACTGGCATACGGCGCTGAAGATATTTACGATGGTTGGATGAAAAACCCCCGTTCTGCCATGATATCATGCAATGATGGTTTCCGACCTGTCAGTTTCCTTATCGAAGCTATTGATGAGGATGCCGGATGATTTTTATTCAGCACTGTTTTTGGTTATGATCATTTCAACAGAATCTCCTTCAATGCCTACTGATACATCATCTGCAAGATTTGCTATGATCGATTTTTCAAGCTCATCCCAGTCTTCAAGATTTCTTTCATCCTTGTTTTTACTTACGTTTTCCTTATAGCGGGAAAGGGTCCATAAATTTGATGAACTGAACGGCTCAAGTCCGTATTCTGTAAAACAGCTGTATCCCGGATAAGGTTCTGAATACGAAACATTGTCAGTGTCTTTGAATCCGATCATATATGTCTGAAAGATATCCCTGAGCTTGCCCATTATACCCTTTGCAGCTGCGTTTTTTCCGCTCGTGGAAGCATCAAGGAAAACATCTCTGATCTGTCCGTCCATATTTACATTTGCTTTCAGGTGAAGACGATATATCTCCGGCTTATCGTCATCATCCTCAATCCAGAAATATGAATAAAAATTTCCGGCGATTGTTTCTACCATTCCCATCAGTTCTTCTGCCAGAAGACGGATATGGATTTTCTTCCTGCCTGTCAGATTTCTGTACTCTGCATATTTTTCTGCTTCGCTGAGTACCTCATCATATCCCTGACCGTTATTGCTCACATATACTTTTTTAGTTACCATTAGGGATACCCTCCTTATTCAATTGAAAGAATATCTGAAAATCCAGTGATCTCGAAGACCTCCATTACAGTCTCATTCACATTTTTTACGATCATTCCTTCCTTACCTGACATACTCTTATGCGCAGACAGTAGAACACGAAGTCCTGAGGATGATATATATTCAAGCTCCTTTAAATCTAATACAAGAGATGCTGCTCCGTCAAGACTGTTATTAAGTACTTCCTGTAATTCAGGTGAAGATGCTGTATCAAGTCTTCCGCTGATCTTAAGTAATAGTTTGCTTCCGTTGATTTCTTTTGTAATTGTCATTTTTTACCCTCCGAAACTGCTCATATTCACTTCAGGAAAAGCTGTACAGTAGATCGACTGGTCTGATTCAGTATATTCAGTGAACCGACTGTAAAACTTGACTCCTCACTCTTTCGCCGGTTTAAATATATCAGCATTTCCTGAAGACAAGCAAAATATAAGCTTTTTTGATTTACTTTGCTTAATTTTATTATATAATAAATATTTTGTTTTTTCAACCTTTGCACCACCGGGCGTGAACGGCAGCGTGACGCTGCACCCTTGATTCACGGCTTTTATAACCTGATAAAGTTTTTTCCCGGCACCGCCCGGCTTTTTTGAGCCTGAACTGCTGATATTCTTTCTGCCTAAAAACTCCCACATTTATTTTACACGAACGCAGCGTGACACGCCCGCAGTAAGTGCCCTTGGGGTGCTGCCCTGCACCCTTAATTCACGTCTTTGATAGTCTGAAAAAGTTTTACTCCGGCACCGCCCGGCTTTTTTACCTGAACTGCTGATATCATTTTTTATTTAAATTATCTTACACATACCCGTATTTTGTAAGATAGGCATCGGACCTGCTATTTCAGGTCCGCTTTTTTCAGGAAATACTGACTGCTGAAAATGAAACAACCTCTTTCTAAACTGACACCTTGAAGTATAAGTGAAATAAGAAAATTCAGTCAGGTTATTATATTGCCCATTCCGGAACAGATTTTATTATATAGTCTTTGTTTATATAATGAAGATCTTTTCTGAATCAGAAAACGCAAGTCAACAGAAACTTGATTTTTATATATCTGATTCTCTGAATGATTGACCGGATACTTTTCAATAAATGCTTGAATTATTGTAATCGATCTGGTAAGATAATTACAAACTATATTCAACGGGGGCTAAATTCATGAATGTTATCGGTGAACAAATCAAAAAATACCGGATTGAAAAAGGTATTACTCAGGAACAGCTCGGTCAGCTTATCGGCGTTACTACCCAGGCAGTATCAAGATGGGAACGCGGCGGTACTCCTGATGCTGATATTCTGCCACATCTGTCAGATGTTCTTGGAGTAAGTATTGACTCGCTTTTTGGCAGAGAGGAGCAAAGCTATGCACTTTCACTCGCAAAACAGCTTTGCCAGATGTCTCACGAGGATGCATACAAATATGCTTTCAGTCTTTGCTGGGCAATTGAATTTGGACTTATGAGCGATATATCTTTACTAGACGATTTTATGAATAAATTTATCAGGGATTCTGCCATCGCACATGATAAAACAATAGATTATTATGCTAAAATCATCAGCGACAGCGGTATTGCTGATGTCAGAATGACAAATGATTTTCATTATTTCTTTTTTATGGTTGAGCCTGAGAACGGACGTATTATCAATCAGCTTGAGGATTTTGAAAGTATCAGAAAGGTTTTTGAATTATTCTCTGACAAAAAGCTTCTCAAGATCATTTTCTATATCTATTCTCTGCAAAATATGCCTGTTGCAACTTCACTCATCAGTAAAAATACCGGAATCGATCAGAATGAGGTTGACCGGTGTATGGATACTCTGTGCAGCTTTAATCTTACTACACGCACAGTAGTTGCTACTGCAAACGGAGATCTGAATTCATATACTTTCAGAAAGGAAAGCTTCTTTATCCCTCTTCTTTGCTTTGCCGATGAAATTGCTAAAAAGAATATTCATCTGTTCTTTGGCAGATTCGACAGAACCAAGCCTTTTCTATAAACGCTCCGTTTATCTTATATTAATTCAATTGCAATTAATCAGACATAATTGATTGTTTTTTTACAATCGCGGATTTATAATAATATCAGGCAGAACTGAAAAAACAAAGGAAACGCTGATGCATTTCAATCCGGCGTGAGCTAAGCTCCAGAAACAGCTCACTGCTCTGATAATCAGCAAAGACAGAGTTTTATTTCAGTGTTTCCATAAATATTACATTTTCTGTCAGAAGTCATTTTTTATCTGCCAAATATTATGATACGGAGTAATTATTATGGAAGATTTCAGCTTGTTATATCCCTCAGGAAAAAAAACGGACTGTCAGACACTCAGCGAAGATACAATAAACAGCCTTTCACTTGACACTATACTTGATTATATTTCCGAAAGCGAAGCTGAGAAAAAAACTCTCAGACGAATGATGATGAATCTTGAATGTGATCCTGCGGTGATTCGATACAGATGTGATATTTTTGATGATCTTATGAATTATCCCGAACTCAGAGAAAAACTTAAGGATATGTTAGAGCAGCTCGACTTCCTCAGCTCTGTTAAGAAAAACTATCAGGATGATACAGATACTCCCCTCTGGCAGCTTATCGACCGCCTTCAGGAACTTGAGGTCTATGTAAAATGTATCTCCGGTCTCAATCAGGCTCTTGCTGATACTAATGTTAAATCTGCCGGTCTTAAACAAATGAAGAAATATGTTTCTTCTGTATTCAATGAAAGCGGTTTCGATCAGTTATCTGCTGATATCAATGATATGGTCAGTGAAACCGCCGAGATCCGAAGCGTTTCCCTCGGAGTAAACCTTGACAGCAGACTGCGTCCGGTTGAAGTCGGTATCGTTTCAATCAATCGTGACAGATTCTGGAGAACTGGTATTTTCAGCAGATTCTTTAAATTTGCTTCTAAAAAGAATGAACTGCTCGGCGGTTCATCATTTGACGGTATGGCTAAAATGCATACAGTCGGTACTTCTGCTGAAGATTCTCCGCTTATGAATAATCTTCGCCGTGTTGTATCCGAAATGCTCGGCTCAACTGTAAAACATCTTAAAACTAAACTCTCAAGATATGTCAATATCAGCGGTTATGGCCTTACAAAGCTTATTCCCGATCTTCTTTTCTATATCCGCTGGACTGAATTCTGTACAAAAGTCAGGAATACAGGACTCCCTGTTTCAAAACCTATGATACTTGATATCGGAAGAAAAACACTTAAATCAAAGGGAATATATGATATCAAACTTGCTTTACAGATTCTTAAAGGTAAGAATATCGATATTATTACAAATGATTTTGAATTTACTGATAATCATGGCATTTACATAATGACGGGTCCGAACAGAGGCGGAAAAACAACCTTTACTCAGGCTGTCGGATTATTATTCCTTCTTGCTCAGCATGGTATTTATGTTCCTGCTGAATCATTAAGTCTTTCACCCTGTGATAATATTTTAACTCATTTCCCGGCTGATGAAAACCAGACAGTCAATCTCGGAAGACTTGGCGAGGAATCAAAAAGACTGAGTGAGATCTTTGCAACTGCTACTGATAAAAGTCTTCTGCTCTTTAATGAGTCGCTTGCTACAACCTCTTTTACTGAGGGTCTTTATATTGCTAAGGATGTAGTGAAGGCTCTAAGATTCCTCGGTGCAAGAACAATTTTCAATACTCATATGCATGAGCTTGCTATGGAGCTTGACACTATGAATTCACTTGAAGGTGATCTCAGGGTTGCTTCACTTATTACAGGTATACATGAGGGTCAGAGATCCTATAAAGTATTCATTGCTCCTCCGGAGGGCGTAAGCTATGCCAGAGATATCGCAGAAAAATACGGCGTTTCGTTCACTCAGCTTAGAGATTCTATCTCATGTAAGACTCAGATGAAAAACTCTGCCTGAATATATGCATTATTGAATAACGGAGGTTTATTATTTATGAAAAAAGTAATTTCAATTATTCTATGCTCTCTTCTGATTTGCTCATTTACTGCCTGCACTTCGCAGAATAATTCAGAAAAAGACAATTCTTCTGTTTCATCATCTGCTGAAAGCTCTTCTTCTGATAATACTGCTTCATCAGAAAATGATGATTCTCATAATTCATCAGAGCCTGTTTCTGATTCTTCTGAGGATTCCGCTGAAAGCTCTTCAGAAGAAACTTCTGATGCTGCTTCTGATGATGTATCAGATACGGAATTATCAGAAACTGAAAAGAAAGTCAGCGAACTGCTTGAAGCTGAAGACTTTGAGGGTGTTCTTTATGCCGAAAAAAACGGCAGAGCGGCAGTAGCCTATATCAGAGGAAACAATGAAAAAGGCGAACCATATACTGCTGAAACCCCCATGCCTGTCGGATCTATGTCAAAACAATTCTGTGCGGCTGCTGTAATGCTTCTTCAGGAGCAAAACAAATTAAGCATTAACGATACTCTTGACAAGTATTATCCCGAATATAAAAATTCAGATAAGGTTACTCTGAAAAGTATGCTTTCCATGCGCTCGGGAATAAAGAATTTTGAGGAATCATTATATGATGTCGTTTCAGCTGACAAATCAGATGAGGAAAATACAGAAGCTGTTATGAAATGGCTCTTCAGCACACCTGCACCTGAACAGACTGATGTCGCATTTGCTTATTCAAATACCAACTACTTCCTGCTCAGCAATATAGTTGAATCTGTTTCAGGAAAAAAATATATTGACTTCCTGAGAGAGAATTTCTTCAGCCCACTCGATATGAATCATACAGGTTCAATTGAAGAAATGACCAAGGGTGCTGAATGGGCAAATGGTGTTTCTTACAAAAATATCGATCTGCAGCCCGGTCTTACTAAAGGTGCCGGTGATCTCATTACAACTGCTGAAGATACTACTATCTGGCTGAATGCCCTTTCCACAGGTAAGGTTATTTCCGAGGAAAGCTTCAAAGCTATGATAACAAACTATTCTCCCGGTAATAATTACGGCTTTGGCTTTTTTACCAGCATATCTGACGGCTTTGGTCATCCCGGTCTGATCGGATCATACTGCGGAGCAGATTATATGGATACTGAAAACAATATTACAATCTTTTTCTCAAGCAGCACTCTTAAACAAAATGCTGTTCTTACTACTATTGATCAGGTCGCAAATATCGTGAAAGGAGAATGATCATATGATTAATGAAGAAATATTTGTGTTATCGCTTCCCTATTCTCAGAATAAAAACAAAACTGTTCGTGTTTATGTACCTTCACATGAAGAGGGCGAAACTTTCCCTGTTATCTATATGACAGACGGACAAAATCTTTTTGAATTTGAAAAGGACAGAGGTCAGCTCGGAAGCTGGTTTACACATGATGCTGTCAAAGAAGAATATAATAATAACGGAAAAGCTGCAATAATAGTCGGTATCCATAACGACTCAACTCCGATGGAGCGAACTAACGAACTTACACCAAAGAACATCGGTAATTTCATTTTTCCTCCTGAAATGCCCGAACCTGTCAGAAAAATGCTCGTTCCTGAAGGTGAATTATTTGACGAATTTATTTTGAATACTGTTATGCCTGCTGTTGAGCAGCGCTTTCCTGTAAAAACAGGACGGAATAATACTGCATTTTGCGGCAGTTCCTCCGGCGGATTGTTTTCCTTTTTTACAGTTCTCAGTCATCCTGAAATCTTTTCATACGGCGGAGTTTTTTCACCTGTATTTATAATGTACGACAGAAATGATCTTGAAAAATGGATCCGTTGTACAATTCAGGATATTAATGATCTGCCTTACCTGTACATGTATATGGGCGGCGCAGATGATATGGAAAAACTGCTTGACGTTCAGTTTGAATGGGTCTGCGGATTATTAGAAAACTGCTATCCGCATAAACAATTATTTAAAAAGGTAATGCCTGAACAAAAACACCATGAAAATGCATGGGAAATCAATTTCAGAGCATTTCTTCATAAATTTCTCACTCAGCAATAAACAACAGCATATTTTCTGTTGTTATCTGAGTAATCGAGTCTTTTTGAATTAAACTGACTGTGAAAAAAACAGCTGCCGCACTGCGTTTGTTTTACGCCTGTGCGGCAGCTGTTTTTTGCTGTTGTTCTGCTATATATATCAGGAGGTATTTATTCTTTTACCTCATCATATTTACTATGAATATTATCTATATCCTCGGTGCTTCCTCCGCCGTTGTCATCAGATGCACGGAATTCTCCATTCTCAACAAGACGTAAAAAGGCATCTACCACATCACTTGTAAGTTGTGTACCGGATGCTTCCTTTATTATTGATACTGCCTTATCGAAATTCATGCGTTTTCTGTATGGACGGTTTGAATACATTGCATCAAAAGTATCTGCAACTGCTATGATCTGGGCAACTCTCGGAATCTCATCTCCGACCAGACCATTTGGATATCCTTTTCCATCAGGACGTTCATGATGTGCACATGCTCCTTTTGCAAGATCCGGCATTATGCTGATATCTTTGAGTACATCATTTCCGAGTGAGGTATGTGATTTGATTATTGCAAATTCTTCGTCAGTCAGTTTTCCGGGTTTGTTCAGAACTTCCTCAGGTATACCTATTTTTCCGATATCATGCATGAGAGCTATATTATAATACTTTTCAATCGTTTCCTCATCATAACCCAGTTCTCTTGTGAGCATGGCTGTATATTTCGCTACTCTGAAAGAATGTCCGTTTGTATATTTATCTTTCATATCTACTGTTTTGGAAAATGCTGTTACTATTTCTCTTATCAATTGTCTGCTCTTCTCCTGCTTATCAACAAGATTCTCCCACTCGGTCACCTTACGGTAATTGTGTGAAATCCATGCTGCAATTGCAAGAATTAGGATAAGAAATATCAGCGAACTGAGACATATGCTCAACAGTAAACTGAACATTTTTTCTCTGATATCTGTCAGAGATATATCTGCACCGACATAGCATGTACATTTTCCGTTTTTATCATATACCGGCTTATATATTGTAAGAAGCCATCCACTGGTATCATTGGACTCTATCGGTGCTATCTCCTTTCCGGCAAACAAATCAGGAAGATACGGTTTAAATGCTTCCTCAAATTCAACTACTTCTCCCGGCTTGTATGCTTCTACTCCGTTTTTATTATTACTGTCAAGATCAAAAATAAAATGACATCCATCTTTCTCGATCCGGAGAACATATAAATATTCAATTCCGGCTGAATTATTCCTGATATTATACAATGTTTTTCTCGTTTCTTTATATCCGGGAGTATCTTCTCCGAGTTTAAGATAGTCATCAACTCTGTCTGTATCAATAAATGACGCAGCAAGGCTTACTGTTCCGGTTGCCGTCTGTATTTTTTCTTCCTTTACAGATTCTGAAAAAAGCTGGATACTTAATACTGAATCAGCTACGGTAAGCACCACAACCAATACTACAAGTATGATCATTAACTTTATCCGTCTTTCATTATGTCTTTTTTCATAGAAAGAATCTGATTTTGTGCTTTTTTCTTTTTTCATTTTTAATTCCCCGATTCATGAATTTTTAAATACAAGCTATCAATCTGATCAGAATAATCCATCTGAATTTACAGTTCTTTTCACAGTGTTTTCTATTTCAGTTTTTATCGTTTTTTCCTTTATATTCAAAACATAGCATCGTGAGATCATCGAATTGCTCTGCATCCTTTACAAAACCTTCAACTGCATCATGTACATTTTCCAGAATCTTTTTTGGTGAAGCTTCCGGCTCAATATTCAGAGCTTCGATCATCCTTTCTGTACCGAATAAATCATTGTTACTGTCTGATGCTTCCGGAACACCGTCTGTATATACAAACAGCCTTGATCCGGGCTTGAGTTCTATCTCATATTCTTTGTATTTCATCCCGTCCATTCCGCCGATAACAAATCCATGATTATCACGAACTAATTCAAAGTTTTTTCCCGGCTGTTTCAATACCGGATATTCATGTCCGGCATTTGCCGCTGTAAGCCGTCCGGTTGATATTTCAAATACCCCCAGCCATACTGTTACAAACATATCCTCTTTGTTATTTGAACAGATAGTTTTATTTGCAGCTTCAAGTATTTTCCCCGGACTTTTACCCATCTTTGCATAATTTCCGATAATTATCTTCGATGCCATCATAAAAAGTGCTGCTGGTACACCTTTTCCGGAAACATCCGCAATCACCAGACATAAATGATCTTCATCTACAAGAAAATAATCGTAAAAATCTCCGCCGACTTCCTTTGCCGGATTCATAGATGCAAATATATCAAATTCTGCTCTGTCCGGAAATGGCGGGAATTGGTTCGGAAGCATATTTGACTGAATCTTTCTTGCAAGCGAAAGCTCAGTAATGATACGCTCCTTTTCAGCTGTGATAGTTGTCAGGTCGTCAACATATTTT
Source organism: uncultured Eubacteriales bacterium (assembly GCA_900320235.1). Lineage (GTDB taxonomy): Bacteria > Bacillota > Clostridia > Oscillospirales > Acutalibacteraceae > UBA1213. The sequence goes on along the minus strand of ONRO01000236.1, from coordinate 1,404 downwards.
ACAATTCTTTCTTCCATGCAGTCAATTGAATCTGCCAGAACGCCGATCTCATCACGATTATGGATAATCGATGTCAGTTTCCTTTCAGAACTTGTGTTCTCCTTTGCGAAACGACTTGCTTCCTTATTGATCTCCTTTACAGGTCGCAGACAAACATGATTCAGAAATACTCCCTGACAAACAACAACTATTGAACCAAGTATTATCAGCACAAGAACAATATTTCTTACATAATTATTTCTTGCCTCTGTCAATACATCCATCTGTCGCTGAACGCAGAGTATTGCCTGTGTATTTCCTGCTGAATCTTTCAGAGGAATCATCGCTGTAATATGAGGCTCGGTTTCAATATATCCCCGGTCTCTTACAACAAGCTCCTGTTCTGATGTACCTTCGTAAAGATTTCTGTACTTCTGTCGATATTCATCATTCGTTGTTTCACGCACATATCCGAATTCATAACATGTGAATTCGGAGTCATGATTGATTGTCGAAAACAAAAAGGTAATATGTGCGTAATCTGTCAGGTCAGGACGGATAACATAAATAAAAGTTACTCCAGTGGAATTACAAAGTTTGTCAAGCTCATCCCAGATACGTTTGTATTCTGATGATTCCCATCCTTTTTCAGAATACTCCTTTATCCTGTCAGCCTGTATACGCAATGACGCAGCATCTGCTGTACGGAATGCTCCATCCTGATACTGTGTCAGAAGTGCATCGGTAAATCCGCTGAAGCCGATCAAACTGACTATTACTGAATATATTACGAGTATTATTATTATTCCTGATAAGCTCTTGAATACAATACCATTAAAAAATCTTTTTTTCCTTTTCATAATAATACTTTTATGCAGATCTCAGATCATCCTTGATCTCATATTCTCCTTTGCAAAATAAATAATTAGCCGATTATAACTTACTGAAACACTTTTATTCATTCGGAAAATATATAATATTCTTTCATATCATCCGGTCTGAGTACACCAGAATTTCCGCCTCATCCTCCTGCGCAGTCTATAATGATAATATTCTCTTTTTTAAAGATTTTATCTGGAAAAGCATATCTGATAAATTATGCAGGTGTATGGACCACTATCATTATTCTTTTATCTGTAAAATATATCCTTATGTGACCGTTACTTACGAAAATAAAAACTACCTCTGTATATTTATCCATAGATTTTTCATCTTTATAATTCTCATTTCCTGCATTAACAAGAAAATATGCTTAATTATTCACCGTTATTATCTTATATGGAAGAAAGCTGTTCATATTTTTCGGCTGCTCTTTCATAATCTGCAAATGAGAGTTTTTAGAATTCATAAAGGGTTTGCTGACCGCACTTTTATGTCCAGCTTAAAATCCTGTCAGTTTCCGCATTTGATCCATTGCGGATTATT
>ONRO01000091.1 GCA_900320235.1 uncultured Eubacteriales bacterium | reverse complement strand
ATCAGCATCAACTCCTGTAAAAGTAACTTTCTCTCCTCACTGGGGTACCTCATCATATTATTCTGAATATCAGAGCGGTACACAGAACAATCACTATATTGTAAACGGAAAGCAGATCATAATTGATTAATAAAAAGGCTGGCGTACTTAAATGTACGTCAGCCTGAATTAATATATTCAGATGTTCAGGGATGATCCTGCTTCCTGTCAATGGTCGTGTCATCACTGATACAGATAGTGTTACATAAACAGAGAAATGATATAGGGAATACCGTAGGAAATAAATGTCATAATTACTGTCGCGAGTATAAGACCGGTGAAGATTGCAATGCATGCATCCTTGAGCTTGAAATGGAATAAAGCAGCAACAAGTGAACCTGTCCATGCTCCGGTTCCCGGAAGAGGTATTCCGACAAAAAGGAAAAGTCCGAATTTTTTATGCTTCATTATTTTCTGAGCACCTTTTTCAGCTTTGGCTTCAAGCTTGTTTATCAGCTTGACAAATCTGGTGTTTTTAAGCAGTTCAAATATTTTTTCGATAAACAAAAGAATAAAGGGTATCGGCAGGATATTTCCGAGAATACATATGGGGATAGCCTTCCACATGTCGACATTGAGAATGCTTGCGGCAATCAGACCGCCCCTGAGTTCAAGAATCGGACACAGTGATATAATAAAGACAACAAGCTCAGCAGGTATCCCGTTCAGGGCAGATACCATTCCCTGTATTATTCCTTCCATAAAATCCTCCATGTTTGCAGATGCTGTGAAAAATTATTTCAGTCAGCTTTTTTACTCAGATCCTTTAGTCATGCTATTACATTATATCCTAAGTTTTGCTTCTTGGCAATAGTAAAAAGAATTTTTATACAACTACCACAGTATCATGAAGTAATAGTATGAATTCATCAGCTGAACGGATAAATATTCCTGTGCTTTTGAATTATTATAAAATTTTCAGGCTGAACAATGGAAAATGTAAAATTTTTTGTAATTGCTTGTATTAGTAAGTTGTATGGTGTAAAATAAAATACAGTATTTTGAATAATTATTTGATAAATCTTTTTAAATATTCAGACAATTTGCTGCGGTGCGGTGTAATGTGCACGGAAAGGAAATAAAAATGAAACTAATTCATCTGTCAGATCTGCATATTGGAAAAAAAATCAACGAGAGATCAATGCTTGACGAGCAAAAATATATTCTTGATCAGATACTTGAAGGTGTAAGGGCTGAAAAGCCCGATGCTGTGCTTATATCAGGAGATGTATATGATAAAACAACTCCGCCTCTTGAGGCAGTAATGCTGCTTGATGACTTTCTCAATAAGCTTGAGATCGACGGACTTACAGTATTACTGATAAGCGGCAACCATGATAGTCCTGAGCGTCTTTCGTTCGGCGCAAAGAGAATGAAGAAAAGCGGACTATATATAAAAAGTGTTTTCGACGGAGATCTTACACCGGTTACACTTTCTGATGAATATGGGGAAGTGAATTTTTATCTGGTTCCGTTTATCCGTATTTCTGATGTAAACCGTGTTTATGAAACAGATTTTCGTGATTATACCATGGCATTTTTGCATGTAGTTGAAAAAATGGGGATTGACCCGTCAAAAAGAAATATTCTTTTGTCGCATCAGTTTGTTGCCGGAGCGTCATTTTCAGAATCTGAAAGTGCGATCGGCGGAATTGACAGCATAAGTACGGTTGCCTATGAACCGTTTGATTACACTGCCCTCGGACATATACATAAGCCTCAGTATGTTGTGAATGAACGTTTGCGCTACTGCGGCACACCGCTTAAATATTCTGCATCCGAGATAGGCTTTGAAAAAACATATACAGTTGTTGAGCTTTATGAAAAGCCGGCATCCGACAAGCTCTGTCGTATGTCAATAAGAACAGTACCGCTGAATCCGCTGCATGATATGATAAAGCTCACGGGAAGCTTTGACGAGCTTATGAATATGTCAAGAAACGAAAACGGCTATGTAACTGAGGATTATGTCTATGCTGTTCTGACGGACAGTGATTATATAAATGACCCGGCTTCACATCTGCGGAATCTGTATCCGAATCTGCTCAGCGTCAGCTATAAGGGAAACGGCAGGACGGCAACTCTGTATTCTCCTGAAAGCGAAGGTGAGCATAACAGTAAAACTCCTGTTGATATATTTGAGGAGTTTTACAGGAAAATGCATGATGGTGAGGAAATTGACGAGGATAAAAAAATAATTCTCAAAGCAGCAATAAAGGAAGTATGGGGAGAGGAAGGTGAGCAGCAGTGAAACCTATTAAGCTGGTAATGTCAGCATTCGGCCCGTATCTTGACAGAACGGAGATAGATTTCACATCATTCGGACAGAGCGGACTTTACCTTGTTACAGGTGACACCGGTGCAGGTAAAAGTACGATCTTTGAAGCAATATGCTATGCACTGTACGGAGAAACAGTAAGCGGCGGTGAAAGAGATGCAAAAATGCTCAGAAATAAAAAAGCTGACGATAACTGTGAAACCAGTGTTGAACTTGAATTCATTGCAAACGGAAAAACCTACTATATAAAGAGAAGCCCGAAATATGAGCTTGAAGAATTAAAAAGAACAAGGAAAAAATCAGAGGGCGACAATACCCCGGCAAAGCACCGTGAGCATACAAACAGCTTTTTACTTCGCTGTACGGATGAAAATATTGATTACACCCGTGAAAAAGACGCTGAGGAAAAAATAAAAGATATAATCGGTATCGGGAAGGAAAATTTCAAGAAGATATCAATGATCGCACAGGGCGAATTCATGAGGGTTATCCGTGAAAAGACGGAGGGAAGGGAAAAAATCCTGAATTCTGTTTTCGGCACCCAGAAATACGGAAAGCTTACAGAAAAGCTGAAGGAATACAGGTCAGCAGCGAAAGAGGAGCTTGACAGCTGTCTGAAAGATCTGACATTTGCACTCAGTCTTATTACCTGTGATGAAAAAAGTCCGCTTTATGATGAAATCGAATCAAAAAAGTCCATTGGATATATTTCTGTACCTGAGCTTGAAAGAATTGCTGAAATAATCGGAAAGCTTGTTTCAGAAGACAGTGAGAAATTCAATGAAAACGAGGAAAAAAGCGATAAAAACAGAAAAAACGCAGAGCAGGCTGCTGAATCTCTTGCAAAAGCTGAAATGAAGCAGAAACAGAAAAAAGAACTTGAGGAAAAAATCATTCATTGCAGTAAGATGCAGGACGCTCTGCCGGAGCTTGAAAAGAATCTTGAAATTGCCGCAAAAAATAACGAGGGAACAGATCAGCTCAAGGCAAAGGCAGAACTGATACGCTCAAAGCTTCCTGAATATGACAGGATAGAAAAGCTTGAGGCGGAATCCGTCAGACTGGAAAAAGAGGCTCAGATGTCCGCAGCCGAGTTTGAGCGCAGCAAAAATATAATACGCAGGAATGCTGAAAAAGCAGACAGTCTGACAAAACAGCTTGCAGAATATGAAGGAACAGAGGAAAAAAAGAATAAGGCAGAACTTGAGTTTAATAATATAGTAATAAGGGGAAAAAATCTCAGGGACCTTCAGAAAAAATATCAATCGCTTGATAATGCTGTTTCTGCCTGCGAAAAGAAGAAAAAGGAATATCAGTCAGCAAAGCTTGAATATGAAAATGCACAGAGTAATTACAACAGACTCAATACAGCCTTTCTTGACGATCAGGCAGGGATACTGGCTTTGACTCTTGAGGATAATAAACCGTGTCCGGTCTGCGGTTCTCTGTCACATCCAGTACCTGCCGTTATGCATGGCGCTGCACCTGACAAGGCTCAGGTCAACAAAGCAAAGTTGTTATCAGAAAAAGCAGCTGCAGGAATGAGGGACGCATCTGCAGCAGCTGCCGCAGAAAACAGGGCTGAACAGGCAGTGCGTGAGGAGATAGCTGCAAAAACAGAGGAGCTTTTTGAAAGAACAATAGCTCCGGAAAATGCTGAACAGCTGCGTGCATTTGCTGAGGAAAAAATGAAAGAAGCAGAAGATTCAGCAAGAATGCTGAAAACTCAGATCGTAAAGCTCGGAACAGATATTTCTGTCAAAAAGAAAATGACTGAGGATATTGAAGCTTTCAGAAAACAGAGTGCGGATCTTTCTGATCAGCTGACAAAGCTTGCAGCTGATGCTGCCTCAAAAACAGAGCAGGCAAAGGCTGCTAAGGAATCAGCTGCACAGGGACGTTCAAAACTTGAATTTTCATCTGAAAAAGAGGCGCTGAGGTATATTCAGAAGCTCAGCAAGCAGGCTTCTGATGCTGAAAAAGCCTTTGAAGCAGCAAGAAGCTCGCTTGAGCAGAGGAAAAAACTGATCGGTGAACTTATCTCTGCACAGGAGGTACTGAAAAAGCATATTGCCGAAAATGATGCACCGGAGCTTTCAGCTATCATTGAGCAAAAGCAAATGCTCGACAGAGAGCTTTATGAGCTGAATGAAACCGGAAGAAAAATCAATATCCGCATTCAGAATAATAAAAAAGCGCTTGCACGGATAAATGAAAAGAAGGATGTCTTTGAACAGGCACAGAAAAGATTTTCAGCCTGTGATGATCTGTACGGCACGGCAAGCGGAAATCTTGCAGGACGTGAGAGGCTGAAGCTTGATTCCTATATTCTCGGTGAGTATTTTGACAGAATTATCATCCGTGCAAACAACCGCCTTAAGATGATGACAGATGAAAGATATCGCCTTGTACGCAGCGAAACATCTGCAGACAAGAGAAAGACATCAGGTCTTGAGCTTGATATTATAGACAATGAAAGCGGAAAGAGCAGGGCAGTAAGCACTCTTTCAGGCGGTGAATCCTTTATGGCAGCACTTGCAATGTCGCTTGGTCTTTCAGATGAGATACAATCTGCGGCAGGCGGAATCAGGCTGGAAACAATGTTTATAGATGAAGGCTTCGGTTCACTTGACGAGGGATCGCTTGAAAGAGCAGTTGATGCCCTTACGGCTCTGGGCAGCGGAGATTGTCTGATCGGAATTATTTCTCATGTTGCACGGCTCAAGGAGCTTATCGGCAAACGTATTGTAATAAAACGAGGAGAGTCAGGCAATACGGTTGCAAATGTTGAAATTTAAGGTATGTAAAGCGGAGACCGGTGAAAAATTTCCGTAAGAAAGGAAAGAATATGAAAAATTATCATTTTTATGCAGTGATGTCGAGAATGAAATATATTGACCGATGGTCACTTATGAAAAATACCAGAAATGAAAATCTGAGTGAACATACTCTTGATGTAGCAATGATCGCTCATGCACTTTGCATTATCAATAATAAATGCTGCAAAGGTAATGCTGATGCAGACCGTGCAGCAGTGATTGCTCTTTTTCATGACTGTACGGAAATAATAACAGGAGATCTGCCGACACCGATAAAATATTCGAGTAAAACTCTCCGCAAAGCTTATGCCGATATTGAAAATGAAGCAGCTGATCAGCTTTTGTCAACACTTCCGGAATATATGCAGGATGAAATGCGCGGGATAATTTCTCCGAAGGACAGTACGGATGAATATACTCTTCGTCTTGTGAAGGCAGCAGATAAGCTTTCTGCACTGATCAAATGTATTGAGGAGCTTCAGATGGGAAATAACGAATTCAAAAAGGCTAAAGAGGAATGTGAGAAATATCTGATTGAGCTTGATATGCCGGAGGTTGGCATATTTATCAGAGATTTTTTGCCGTCATATTCTCTTTCTCTGGATGAGCAGAATATTGCTTTGTAAAAATGTACAATATATATAGTATTAACTTGTTAAAATCTATCAATGGCGACGTATTTTGAAAAATAGTTGAATATTTGAGAAAAACGGCTTATAATGTTGTTGTAAAAGCAAATTTGCCGTATTATGGCCATTGGATAAGGTTTCTGAAAGGCCTTCGCTGCGGCATTATGCCTGAAAGGGAGAAATTTATGGCAAACGATAATAATGGAAACAAAAAAAACTCCAGGCATCCTGTTGATAAATCTGCCGGAAGCAAAAAGAAACATTCTTCTGGAAAAGTCCGTCAGGAAGAGGAAATAGTTTTTTACAATTCTGCGAAAAACTATGACGGAGATGCTGAAAACACCACAAAGACTGAAATCAGTACAATAACCTCTGATGATAAGGATACTGTTCATATAGCTCCTGATACCGTAAAGGATAATGATGAGGAGTTCGTTGATATTTCGTCATCTGCTGTGAATGATGATAAAATAATTAAAATTGCACCGGCTGTAAAGGAAGCAAAATCAAAGACTCCTGAAAAAAAGCCGGCTGCGGAAAAAACAGCTGAACAAAAAAAGCCTGCACAGAATACTAAAAAACGAGGAAAAAGAGTTGCTCTCAGCGTTGTATCATGTATAATAGCAGCACTTATGATCCTTTCCGGTTCGGGCTGTATTCTGATGTATTCTTATCTCAGCACGATCAATTATCAGGCAATCGATGATGGTACGGATAATAACCAGAACAACGGTGTTCAGACTATTGCCGGAAAAGATAAGGAAAATGCACAGAACACCAAGGCATATAGCGGAAAGCTTCTTAATGACAGTCAGATACTTAATGTTCTGCTCATAGGTGCAGATACAAGAAAAGGCGAGACCAAGGGTAATTCTGATACCATGATCCTGCTTTCTATTGATACAAAGAATAAAAAGCTCAATATGCTTTCGTTCATGCGTGATACATGGGTAGCAATACCCGGTTATGATGACAATAAGCTGAATGCTGCATTTACCTATGGCGGCGCAGAGCTTACTGTTAAGACAATACAGGCAAATTATGGTATCAAGATCGACAGGTATGCGATAGTAGACTTCAAGAGCTTTAAAAATATCATTGACAAGCTCGGCGGTATCGATATGGAGCTTACTCAGGAAGAAGTCGATTATATCGACTGGCAGACCTATATGAATAATCAGGCGGATACCAGAAACGAGCTTGATGCATACAGCTATGAATATAAGCCCAACAGCAAGGGCGATGAAGTCACAAAGATTCACCTCAACGGCAGACAGGCACTCTGGCATGCAAGAAACAGGGGTGAGGACGGTATCTGCAGCGGTGACGACTATACAAGAACACAGCGTCAGAGAAATGTTATAAGCATAGTTATTGAAAAGTTCAAAAAGGCTGATACCGCAACACTTCTCAGCACTCTTTCCGAGATCGGATCAATGATAACCACAAACTTCAAATCTTCGGAGATCATTACTCTCAGTCAGAATATCTCAAAATATCTGAAATACGAGATTGTATCTCAGTCTGCACCTGACCGTGATTCCTTCGGAATAGATTATGTATATTCGGATTATTATGAGCGTCCGGTATATGTATACGGTGATTTTGTATCAGCAATACTTATTGAGGACTGGACTGATTTCCGCTCAAAGGTAGCAGATTTTGTATTCAAGAATGAAAACAGACTTGATGTTCCTGAACAGTCGCAGAATACTGAGGATACGGATAATACGGATTATACTGATTAT
>ONRO01000041.1 GCA_900320235.1 uncultured Eubacteriales bacterium | reverse complement strand
TTTTGACTTTATTGATGACATTATTCATAGAGTGAGACAAAAAGACTGTATTCTGATTATTTCTATTCCTGCCAATCCTCCCGTGGGAATGCTTGACAAGGTTAGAACTCTTTGCGATAACTCACTGGATTCCATAACTATCACTGAGAAGGAATTTAAAGATATTATGGTAATTTATTATATTAATCTTAAACCGGATTGCAGGAAGGAATATACCATTGATTATGCGACAAGTTTCCTGTAAAAATTTAAAACAAACCAAACACCTCAATGAACTTTGTGGTTCATTGAGGTGTTTATTATTCCCTGTGGGAAAGAAAAAGGCAAATATGTTATTCTTTTATAAAGTCAATTTGAACCTGTATAAATTCCCTATGGAATTAAAACTGTCATCAAAAAATATCCGAGTAAATTCCATTTAGTCAAAATTTTTTATTTATTGCCAAAAAATCTCTTTCAATGCCATTTATCTCATTTTCAGCATCAATCCAGATATTAATAAATTCATCTAACAACATATATTTAATATCATTATAGTAAGGATCGAAAAAGGATAGTTTAATCTCTTCTGCATCTGACCCATCACCCAACACATAACATCCAATCAACACCATCCAATGGGAGTAATTTGTTAAACTTTCTAACATTACATAGTAGCCAGATTTCATTAAAGTAACTATATCATTAAAGGACACTGCTGAAGCGTCACATCCATATATTACATTCATGTGATCTATTATTCTCAGGTTTTTAATATCAGCAGAAAAATATGGTTTTGGTGTTAAACTGTATTTTTTTATTATTTCTATTTCACTCAACCAATTATCATCAAACCCTGACATTATTGTCCGAAGGCACGCAAAAGCACATGTCCAATCTCTTTCTTGTCTAAACAAAATCGGAGGGCAGTGGCTTACGGAGCTATCAATATAAATCTTATTCTTCTGGAATAGTTCGAACTTTCTTGATTCTCTCACCCCTAGTCCTCCTTTCTCTTCAAAATAACAGAAGGTAAAATTTTAGTACTATCATCCACTAATTCATCATGAAAATCATATTTGACAAATCCATGATCCAATAAAAATAATAATTCAGTGTTATTATCAATAAATGGAATAATAATATCACAATCAAAACAAGATATAATAGAAAGTATTGTATTCACATTACTGATATTAGGTATATCATAACACCATACAACTATAGCATTTGATTCTAATAGCTCAATCAAAACACCATTGTGTTCTGTTTGATTCGGGAAAAGAAGCGAATAATGATTATCTTCTTTGTATATTAATGCTTCACTTTTTCCTGTTTTTTCTTTTAGTCTTTCCATTTGTTTTTCGATCATTTTTTTCACCTACAGTCATTAGAATTTTATAGATTGAGTACGTTAGTAATATAATAAAAGATGCTAAAACATAGGCATTTAGCGGTGTAATCCTTTTTTCAGCAACATAGATTATTTCGCCAAAAGTACCTAATGCAGATAAAAATGTTAATAGGAACAAAAACTTATTTTTTATTCTATCTTGCTTTTTGTCACTTTTACGTTTATTTGACTCAACTAACCCTTTTAATATATCAATATTCTGCTTATATTTTTCATATATATCAAACAAACCAAATGCTTCTGATATTCGTTTTGAAGACATTCGTGTTGTTGGAAAAAGAAAATAATCATAGTCGGAAAAAATTAGAGCAGTAGTTAATTCTTCGTTTAATTCATCAAGTTTTTCAATCGTCTTTTCATAATTCTTGTTCTTTGCTTCATCTTTTTGTAACTGTCTTAAATCTTTATATGTTTTATCTACCGAAGCATCTTGAAATAATAATAATTCAACAAAAAATAATTCTATAGACTGATAAGAAACTCTGTCATATATAGTATTTGGCTGTTGTTTGCATAACTCAAACATAGTAGTTTGAGATACATAAACCTCTGCAGTATCATATATTGCTATATCATCATAAGCTAGTTCCGCAAACTTTCCTTTTATTTCACCCATTGCATATTCTTCGTTTGCAAGAGCATTTATTATTTCTTTTTTTTCAACGTCACCATAAGCAAACATTAAGCTCCGTTTATTTCCAAACAGTTTTATCTCAAACAATTCTAATAGCTCTATATAATTATATTGATACCCATTTAGTCTAAAAGAAAAACCATTGCCGCCAAAATAATTATTCAGCTTGTTTCCACCAATGCAACAATTCAAAACCATGAATTCCAAAATACAAAAACCAGTAGGCTTATGCCATACCAAATATAGTCTTGCTCTTTGAGAAAATCTCTTTTTTTCAATAACATCGCTTTCGATTATCAAGTCTATACTCCCCAAATTGAATCGAAAAATATCTTGAATAAAACTCTCCTCAGTTTCATCCTCTAATCTCTTTTTAATAATTTTGCAAAAATAATCCTCAGAAAATGAATTCTCAATACTATCCTGCATAACATTTAAATAACCAGGAATCATTAAATATGCATCACAATACTGCAGTTGATGATAACTAGATAAAGCGTCAATTATTGCCTCCGTATCAGCTTCAACTAAACTTGTATTATTCTTGGTGTAAACAAACACCGGAGATGCGTCATTACATTCATCGAAATTAACAGTAGCTTCTGAATTATTTATTATAACATTAACACGAAATATATTGTTCGCACCAAAAATGGTATCCAATTTCCAAATATTATAATAATCTATTTCAATAATATTGAAAGATTGTTTTTGACCACAAAAAGTAATGGTGAAATAAAATAAATTATGATTCTCTTTGCAAACACTAACATTAGAAAGAGTTACGCTTGTCATATTATCATATGAAATATTAAGTCTATTCAACAAACTAAAATATTCTTTATCATCAATTAACAAAAGCATAATTATCTCCAGTACTAAACATTGCAAAACTAAAAAAACAAAGTAATAACCTGAATCAGAAAATCACAAAATCCCAAAAAAGAATTATTGCAAAATGATAATAACTCAACAAATATGTATGAAGTCATGTAAGCGAAAAAATCTATTTAATCTCATTGATCCAAGTAGTGGTATTGTCTCAACTCATTTATCTTATCGAATAATGAATCTTTCCTTTGCATATCATACCAGATAATTTAGAATAATTCAACTGATTTCAAAATATTATGTCGAAATAGTAATTTCCTTTTTTATGTCATTCTGTAGATTAAGAATCTTAATGCTGTAATATCTCAGTTTCAAACAAATAAATTGAAAGTCCGTCATATTTTTTATAGTTATTCTTTTCTAATCAAACTTCGTAACTACAATTAAATTTTTGTAATTTTCCAAAAAGCAAAACAACGCCTTGTATTCCGTGATACAATACCTCTTGTTTGATTTTTTTTGGAGGTTTTGGAAATGGAAAATAAAAAGACCTGCGCCGACTGCATCAACCTTGGCAGAGAGGTTTACTGTATGAAGTGCAAAAGACTCAAAAACGGATACAAGGATTTGTTTGTTGACGCGGCTCCGATCAAAACAAAAGAGCCTGCTCTAACAAAAAAGTAATCGGAAGCAGAAGGTATTTTGCGATACCCTCTGCTTCCTTTATTTTTCCACAGTAATTTTCACCTTGCAGCTCTGCCCGTTTGGGAGCGTTGCAACAATATTGGTGACGCCCTTCTTCGCGCCCTTGATGGTGTAATAATCATTGCCCTTGCTCAACATTTTCACGACAAACGGGTTGCTTTCGCTCCACTCGCATTTTGACGCACCGTTGAGTTTTATCGTCAGCTGCTGCCCGACCTTGATGATCGTATCACCTTGAGACAGGGAATAATTCAGTTTTGACTCCTGTTTCTCCGTGACCTGTACGGTGCAGCTTGCTTTCTTCCCGTTGCTGCTTACAGCGTAGATCGTTGCCGCTCCTGCTTTCTGAGCTTTTACGACGCCACGATTGACGGTTACGACTGAGCTGTTACTGCTTGTCCATGTGACGTTTTTGTTCGTCGCGTTATTCGGAGAAACGCTTGCCGACAGCGAAAAGGACTGTCCTACCGTCAGCGACAAGCCAGATTGAGAAAGCAAGATTTCGGTAACATAAACCTCAATGGAACCGCTGACGCCACTGATCGGATTCTGCTGCGGGCTCTGCCTTGATTCCTGCGCGCTACTTTGCTGTGCAGGCCGAGCTTCTGAACGGCTCTCCTGCGGCGCTGATGATTCATTTCTTGAATGCTGAGTTTCAGTTTCTCTCGGTGTTGTCGTACCTGCCTCACTTCTCTGCGGCGCTGCGGTTGTCGGCTGGATTTCTTCACGCGGAGAGGGGATTTCAATTTTGACAG
>ONRO01000031.1 GCA_900320235.1 uncultured Eubacteriales bacterium | reverse complement strand
GGTAATAAATTCCAGTCATTATACAAATCGTATACTATTCTGTCTGTATAATTCTGAATTTAAATTACAAATAGGATAATACTTTAATATACGAACTGTAAATAAGCTTAAAAAAATACAAAACGTATATTATAATAATTCCGTGCATATGCAATTAAAATATGATATTATATATAGAGAGATTTCGTAAATACCTGAACGATTGATTTCGGAGATGAAAATAATGGAATAAAAATATAAGAATTATGAGGTTTCTGCAGAGGAACTCAGCTTCAGGACACCGGATGACAGAGAAAAGGATTTTTTAAAAAGCATGGATGAAGTACCGTCCCGAAAACCGTATGTTTACTCGGCAATATTTGCAGCTGTTATTATTATAGGCGTCACGGTTTTTAAAGCACCGGTTTATTATCTTTCAGTACTGTTCATTCCTTTGATACTTATAGTGTATACTGCTTGGACAGTCAGAGTAAAACCTGATTGTGGTGTATTGTACGCTAAGATAGCTGCAAAACGGTCAGTCCGGCATGGCAGAAATAAACAACTCTATGTTGCGATATGGTCAGAACAGTCCGGACAGTTCTGTGACAGGATAGAATTTGTTGAATCCGAAACAGATGAATTCCGGCGGATCAATCCGGGTGACAGTGTTATTGTGTATAAATACGGCAAAAGAATATTTGCGCGTATGTATGATAATTTATTATGATGATTCAAGGAGGTATTTTATATGGGATTATTTGATAAACTTCAGAGTCAGATGCCGCAACAGGAAAACAGCAGCCCTCAGCCGGTGCAGGAGGGAACATTTACATTTACTTTCTCTGAGCTGCCTGAAAATCTTGAACAGCTCAGGGCACTTCCGGAAAGTACACTTGATACACCGTATAAAACAGCTGCGCTTGCACTCTGCGCTCTTTGCTGCTATGCCGTTGACAGGGAAAACGGCGCCCGGATGCTTGAGTTTCTCAGAGGACCAAAGGGTGCCCTTTCTGCATATGACGCTCAGTTCCTCAGGGACAGACTTTCCGGTCAGCAATATGTTCCGTTTTCATATTTTGAGGGTGCTCTTCCGGAGAATGATTACCGCCCGGATGTGCCTTACAGAATAACTTTCTGTTCTGATCCCTATTCCTTCGCAAATGAAGGCTACGCAAAGCTGAATGTACGCTCCGGCGGAGCAGACAGCCCGAGACAGATCCAGCTCAGAAGAAAGGGCAGCCAGTGGTTCCTCTGGGAACAGTTTGTTCTTGTCGGTATCCGTCAGCCGGCTTCACAGGATCAATGGTCATAAATGATAAGCTTTTTTTCTTTGCCGGTTTAAGTACGGCGGATTTTATGGCTTCATCACAAATGATCTGAATGAAAATAGCAAGGCAATTTTGTAAATAAAATATACTGAAAAATGTTTATTATACCAAAAATGAAATAATCATTTAATATTTATTGACACTGTATTTACTAAATGATAAAATATTATATGAGTAATTATGTGCATTTGCACATGAGTGAGAGGCTTTCGGAAGGCTTTGATTTTCAGTCCGGAATTTTGGGATTGTGACATGAAACGGTCATTCTTAATTCTGAAAATATCGTATACAGACCGTCTTGTTTTTCTTAAAAGTCTGGTTGCTGCCGTAAGACAACGGACCGGAATGCTTTGGTCTGCCGGGGCTTATCTATCTCAAAAAATTGAAAAGGAGTCGATATAACAATGGAAAAACCTAAGTTCAGTGCCGGTTCAGTTGCCAAGAAAACACTTGCTGTGGTTTCTTCAGCTGCTTTGCTTATGTCATGCGGTGTCACTACAACACTGACAAGCATTGCTCCGACAGGTATCGTTGCTCAGGCTGCAACAAATATTGCAACCAAGCTCAAGATTCTTGATGAAAATGGTAAGGACCTTGGTGACAACCCCGTTTTCTATGTTGATAACAGCAAGGTTAACGGTGATAACCTGGTTTCAACAGGCTTCCAGGTAATCGCAAGCAACGATTCAGGTGTCGCAGTTGATGATGATGTCGAGTTATTTGAAGACGGAGGGGCTGATGATCATATTATTGTCAGTAGTCCCGGCAGTTCTGCCAGAGAAAGAATGAATGTTCGTATTTCCGGCGGACGTTACAACTATGATAAGAAAGATAAAGACGGCAATCCTGTTTGGGAGGCTAAAAAACCCGGTACTACACATCTTCATTTCACAACCTCGAACGGTGATGTTTACCGTACAGTAACAGTCGTTGTTTATGAGCCTGCTACTGATATGAACCTTTTCCAGGTTCTCGGCAAGGGTAAATCAAAGCTTGATGTAAATGATGACAATGCTGAAAACAGATACGGCGCTATGGTAATCGCAAACCATAAATATCAGTTTGCAGCAGAAAAAGTATCAGCTGCTTCGACTGATACAGTTGAGTGGGCTGTATATGACGGACGCTACACAGGCTCGGGTACACCTAACCCGACCAAAAAGGCTGAGATAACCCAGAGCGGTCTTTTCACACCTAAGTCAAACGGTCAGGTAACGATCGTAGCAAAATATAAGGCTACCGAGACCTCGACAAGAGAAAAGAGCTATGGTAAAAAGAAGCTGGGCGACACGACCTATGACAGCTATCTTAATGTTCCGAAGTATATCAATGTTACTATCGTAAAGGAAAACCCTGCAACAAGTATCGCTATCACAAACGCTCCGAGCGCTATGGAGATCAATGATACTATGAAGCTTTCATTCGACAGCGTGCCTACATATACAGGTTCGGGTTATGAGTCGGGTGCAACTGACGTATTCACATGGAGATCAACAAACCCCAATGTTGTTACTGTTGATGATGAAGGTAATATCACTGCAGTCGGCAAGGGCGATGCAAAGATCATTGTTTCCGGTGAAAACGATAATGTAAGTGCTGAGGCTGATATCAAGGTCCTTACACTTGCACAGTCAATTTCCTTCAAGGAAAAGACAATCTCAACAAGAGTGGGCGTTGAAACTCTTGTAACAGCAGTAATGAATCCTGCAACAGCAGACGAAGAAATCGAATGGAGTTCTTCAGATCCGTCAATCGCAACCGTTACTTCAAATGTAAGCGGTGCATTTACAAATGAACAGTCAGCTGTTGTAAAGGGTATCAAAACAGGCAGCGTTATCCTTACTGCAAGAGCTAAGAACTCAGGAAGAGAAGCAAATATCACATGTAATATCACAAAGAAGATCGATGCTGCTGCTATCAATCTTACAACACAGAGCGGTTCAGAGATCAAGAATATTATTCAGGGCGAAACTGTAAGAGTATTCGACCAGAAGACTATCAAGATCGATGCTTCTCTCGTTTCAGCAGACGGAACTTCTCCTGATGATTCAATCGTATGGACAGTTCTCGGCAACGGCGAAAACAACGGCGATTATGTTACAATCGACGAGCAGACATCAAGCTCTATCACAATCACAGGCTTCGCAAGAGGTACTGTAACTGTAAAGGCTACATCAAAGAATAATTCATCTATTTCTAAATCCTTTAAGCTTCAGGT